>JABSPG010000062.1 GCA_013214445.1 Ekhidna sp.
CGGTGGTGCTCCACGCACCGCCCTGTGCTCGTGCTCTGATGCCCAGGATATGAAATCCGAAGGAGAGCGTGTCGGTAGTCAAAGCCTGATTGATGGATATGGTATCATTGGCAGTGAAGGAATCGATGATTGTTGCGCTACCCACTCCTGGGTCGTTATCGAAGAAGTATTCAATCTGGTCAACATTTGCTACACCTTGCGTTTGATCTACAAATATGAGCCTGGTTTCGGTGGTGCTCCACGCACCGCCCTGTGCCCGTGCTCTGATGCCCAAAATATGAAATCCGAAGGAGAGCGTGTCGGTAGTCAAAGCTTGATTGATAGATATGGTATCATTGGCAGTGAAAGAGTCGATGATTGTGGCATTACCCACTCCTGGGTCGCTATCGAAGAAGTATTCAATTTGGTCGACATTTGACACCCCTTGCGTTTGATCTACAAATACGAGCCTGGTTTCGGTGGTACTCCACGCACCACCTTGTGCTCGTGCTCTCATGCCTAGAATGTGAAATCCAAATGTCAGTGTGTCTGTACTCAACGATTCGTTTATAGAGATAGTGTTATTAGGAGAGAAAGAACTTATTTGCGCTGCGTTACCAATACCTGGATCGATATCAAAGTAATATTCAATCTGATCTACAAGTGTAACGGATCCAGAAGACGACTGACCGATAAACACTAACCTGGTTTCTGTCATACCCCATTGCCCAGACATCCTTAAGCTTGGGTCAATTAGGTTGAAAGCCTCCAGAATTTGAGTGCCAGTATCTAAAACATTTATTTTAGGGTTGGACGCTACATTTCTTGCTCGTAAACCCAACACGTGGAACCCAGTTGGTAACCCCGAGGTAGAAATCTCCTCAACTATTGCTAAGCTACTATCAGGGGTGATGATCGAAATCTCAGTAGCGTTTCCAAAGCCTGGATCTACATCAAAATAGTATTCCATAGAAACAAGCTCAAGTGTATCAGCCTGTGCGAGAGATTTTAGAACAGGGTAAAAAAATAAAGCCAGAACTACTATGAGCCTGATAGGTCTTTTGGGGGCATTCATCACCGAAACGATTAATTCCCCTGTGCTTCTATAGTGGCATTTGTGTTGGTTCCTTCTTGTATGATCTCCGGGAGTCTTAGCACCTTAATCACAGGCAGTGGAGAACCAGTTCTACTGTAGGGTATGGTGCCTCCGGTCACTCCAATATCTCCCCCATCATTGCCTGCACCAATTGCTGGTGATCCCCCTTGCAGGGAGGGATCAAAACCAAAATCCCAATTCTCGTTACCTAAGGGTACGTTTACAAATAGGGGATCTGTATCTACAAAAGTTGAATCTCCGGTGTTGCCGCTAATCCCTATCGGGAAACTATTGCTGGTTGAATTATTTCCAAAGGATACATTATTACTAAAGGTGGAGTTGAAAACTGATCCAGTTATACCGTCGGTTATTGGTCGAGTTCCATAGAAGATATTATTTGAAATTGTGGAAGTAGAAACATTATTAAACGCAAAATCATTTCCACTATCATTTCCAATGAATAGATTATTCTTTATAATGGCGTCAGATACGTTGACAGCTCCATAACCTCCAGAGGAAGTAGTTGAGGAATTGGTGATGATATTGTTAGCAATAACGACCGAAGTACTAGATACATAAGTATTTCGAATGTCAACTATATAATCAGCTCCAACAAAATCTCGGCCTAAAATGCAATTCCTAATTATGATGTTACTCAATGAGGTAACTGAGCAACAGACATTTGCTTCAATGCTATTGATTCTGGAGTTCTCAATAAATACATTCCCGATCGAACCAGAACTACTGCTACCTAAAGTCAGTTGATCAATTCTGAGCCCTGAAATGCGGATGCCAAATGTTTCTAGCGCAATAGTGACTGTTCCATTATTGCTTATTGCAGGTTGTTCCTTGTCTGGGTTGTAACCTATCCCAAATATGGTAAGACTATCCTTGTTGATCGTCCAGTTGCCATACGAGAACTGACTTGGAGTTATGTGGATAATATCGCCTGGGCTTGCAGCAGCAATGGCTTCACCAACACTGGGAAATATATGATCACCTGAGGGGGAGTTCGGTCGATTATCTGCTATCCAAACTGCTTGTGAATAAGTAACAACGCTTAACAGAAAGATCGTGAAGTAGGAGACTAGGGATTTCATATTAGATGGATTTTATTAGAACATCTAAACAATTTATTGAATATTCAGGAATATTCCCAGCTACTTCCTTCTAGGATTCTATATCAAATCCCTGTTAGCATCTTAACGCTCTTATCAATCTAAAACTTGAGTCCTAGGTCTATTGAGAAGATTGTATTTCGTATTTGCAGGTCCTCAAAACCTGCCGTTGCTTCACTGACAGTGTTAATTAGCCCTCTTTGATAGGAAAAGCCGCCAAAAAGAGTCGTATTAATTCCTGCCCTGTATTCAATACCAGCTCCTATGATGACAGGGATGTCGATGGCGTGAAATTTTTGGATATTGACAAATGATGGATCTTTTGGCTCATCAAAAACTTTAAATTCCAAGCCAGAACCCACTTGAATGTAAGGTTTTAGATCCGGAGCTATTTCGTTGGTGAAAAGCTTTAGTGAAATTGGAATTTGCAGATACTGCAATGTGTACTCTTCGGCAACAGTACGGTCAGCGTTTATATAGGCCACTCTCTTGGGTAGATAGATTAGTCCGCTACTTAGAAAATATGTTTCGGATAGCTGCTTGTCCAAAACGAGTCCTATGGAAAACTTCACTTTAGAGCCATTTTCATCAATATTTAGTGAGTCATTTGTAGCTCTATTGGCTGTAATTACAGGAGCTAGTTTTAGACCCAGTTTGACTTGAGCCAAAGAGCCAAAAGCGGAAAGCAAAAAGAGGGCTAAAAATAATTTCTTCATTCGTTAGTTTAATAGTTGAAATCTGCCAGTCGGATAAAATGGAATTTTAATACAAAACAGCTTTTAAAGCTGCCTAAATTTGCTTTCAAAAATAGATAGTATGCGTGCAGTCCTCCTAATGATTTGTGTGGTTTTATTGGTTTCATGCTCCAGCAAGCCTTGTCGAGTTTCAGTTGAACCTGAGATGGTGAATCTAGAAGTTCAACGATTGGAAAAGGAGTTGTTTGCCAGCAAATCCGAGAAAGATGTTGAACGTTTTCTTGGGGAGTATCCTGATTTTTCTCAGTTCTTTTTGCATTCCGATCAGTATCCTTCTGACTCGATACTAGCAGGTCGGATGTTTTCGCTCATTCAAAATCCATCTATTGACACCCTATATCAAGAAGCCATCACAGCCTTTGATGATTTCGATGATGTAGTTGTAACGTTGAATGAAGGATTGGGTAGACTCAAAGCTTACTATCCTATTACACCAAGCCCTGTAATACAAACGGCAGTTACTGGTTTATATAATGACCTGTTCATTACCAATGAGCACATCATGATAGGCATGGACTTTTTTATAGGGCCTGAGGCTTCCTACAAACCACAACAAATTCCTGACTACATTTTGAAGAGATATACTACGGATCACCTCGCTGCTAGCATTTTGCAGTTCATTTCGAGTCAGTTTATCGCTACCGGAAACAGTGACGCGCTTTTGACAGAAATGATCGATTATGGAAAATCGTACTATCTGCTAAGTCAGATCTTACCTTGCATTCCTGAAAATGTGCTGATAGGCTACAGTGAAGAGGAGTGGGAAGATATCTACGAGAACGAAGAGATCATCTGGGCCAACTTTGTTCAGAATGAATGGCTCTATGAGACGGATCACACCATGAAGCAACGATTCATTGGAGAAAGACCAAATGTTTACGAGATTGGAGAAAAATGTCCCGGCAGGATTGGAAGGTGGCTAGGCTGGGAAATTGTGAAATCCTATGCAAAAAGCACTGGCAAGTCAGTTCCTGAGATCATGAAAGAGAAGGATGCAAATATGATTTTCATAAAATCCGGTTACAAACCAGGATAAGAGCACCTGCAATCGATACATAGAGTGAAAAAGACCAAGGAGAAAATATTAAATGCGGCAGTTCATCTATTTAATAAAGATGGATTGGTAAACGTCCGGTTACAGCATATAGCCGACGAAGCATTTATCAGCATTGGGAACATGGCTTATCACTACAAGAACAAAGAAGCAATCGTACACGCCATTTTAGATGAATTGTCTCGAGAGCTGCGTGAGCTTATGTCAGAAATGAATATTGTCCCACTGTTCGAGTTTATGGATCATTATTTCCATCAATTGTATTTGCTGCAAAGACATTATTCATTTTTCTACACGGATATGTTGGAGGTTTTTCGTGGGTATCCTGAAATCGAGGAGAAACATCAAGAGCTAATTCAGTGGCAGCAGATGCAATACAGGCAAATGCTTATATTCAACGAAAATCGAGGTGTTTTGGAATTGGATAAATGGCCCGAACAGCAGGAGCGCACCATTGATCAGATATGGATGAGCACACACATGTACTTTTCCCTAAGGTCTATTCACAAAAAGGAACGCTCAGTAAATGACTATTGTAAACAGATCTGGTTTGTGTTTGTACCTCTGATGACCGAGCTGGGCTTGTTAGAATTCAAACAATTGCGAGGAATGGTAGTTAACACTACAAATTCCCGTGAAAATGGAAATAGAGCATAATGCGTTAAAAACCTTCTCTGAATTCTGGAATCATTCGACAGAACAGGAAATCCTTGGAAAAGGGAAGGACTATTCATTTCTACGGGATTCTGATTGGGTGCAAGACTCTGCTGTCATAGACAGAATAGGTTACGATAAAGGCAAATGGCTGATCAGCTTGGTTTTTGCCAATCCGAATGCTTCATCAAACTTTATTATTCGCTTCATTCGTTCATCCATTTCCTTTAAAAAAGCGCAAGTTGAAGCCCAATTCTTGAGGCGTAGCGCAGCAAAAGATCCACGAGGCACGACTACCATGTCGTTGGAAATGTTCAATTGCTCCGAAAACTAGCTTTTGTTTACGCAATCTTTCTATTCGGTTAAACAGATTATTTAGAACCATTCTAAATATTGCCATTTTCGCAAAATAGTTAGTAAAAATTTTCTAAAACTGATTTTTATCAGCTGTTCGTCCGGGTTTTTCTGCATAATTTCCAAAGGCATTATTGCTACTAACTCTAAAAACTATTACTATGGCGAATGTTTTATGGCTGCAAGGTGGCGCTTGTAGCGGCAATACGATGAGCTTCTTGAATGCCGAAGAACCCACGGTGGTTGAGCTCGTCACCGACTTTGGAATCAACATTTTATGGCACCCCTCCATAGGTCTTGAAATAGGCCAGCAAGTGGAAGATTTAATGATGGACATCATCAATGGAAAGATCCAATTGGACATTTTCGTTTTTGAGGGATCTATCGTTCAGGGACCAGAGAACACTGGGACCATGAATTTCTTCTGTGACCGTCCAATGATGGACTGGGTAAAAGCAATGTCAGAGGCAGCTCAATTTGTTGTTGGGATTGGTGATTGCGCTACGTTTGGAGGAATCCCTGCGGTAGAGCCAAATCCAAGTCAGTCTACCGGTCTTCAATTTCACAAAAAAACTAAGGGAGGTTTCTTAGGAGCAGACTTTGTTTCCAAAGGAGGACTTCCAGTTATCAATATCCCTGGCTGCCCAGCGCATCCTGATTGGGTATCTCAAATACTCGTTGCGATCAGTACTGGTAGAATTGGAGATGTGCTGATTGATGAGTATCACAGACCAAAAACCTTCTTCACTGATTTTGTCCAGTCTGGATGTACCAATGTCAACAACTTCGCTCAGAAGGTAGACGGGGGCTTTGGTAAAAGAGGAGGATGTCTGTTTTACGAAGTAGGATGTAGAGGACCAATGACTAGATCTTCTTGTAATAGAGTGCTATGGAATCGCGTGAATAGCAAGACACGTGCAAACCACCCTTGTCTGGGATGTACTGAACCTGGTTTCCCTCACCATGATTTGAAGAAAGGTAGTGTTCTGAAGACCATGAAGCACTTGGGTATCTTCCCTAAAGATGTACCAACAGGACAATCAAAGGCGCTCTATTATGTGAGAGCTGGATGGGAAAAAGTACTACCGACAAACAAAGTATTAACCGAAACCTCAAAATAGAATGTCTGTAAAAGAACTTAATATATCACCTGTAGGTCGTGTAGAAGGAGATCTGGATGTGCAGGTGCACATGGAAAATGGCGTTGTGACAAAAGCTCATACGCAAGCGGCGATGTTCCGTGGTTTTGAGCGCATCATGTCTGGGAAAGATCCTCAGTCAGGGCTAATTGTGACTCCTCGAATTTGTGGAATCTGCGGTGGGTCACATTTATACTGTGCTTCTTCCGCGTTAGATACCGCATGGGGAACACAACTTCCACCAAATGCGCTATTACTAAGAGCGATTGGTCAGGCGACTGAAACAATCCAAAGTATACCAAGATGGTTTTACGCCATTTTTGCTACCGATCTAGCAAACAAGAAGTTTGCCAATAAGCCTCTTTATCAAGAGGTTGCGAACAGGTTTGCAGCATACGTAGGCACTTCATTTCAGAAGGGGCTAACGGCAAGTGCGCTACCGGTTCAAGTTTATGCTCTGTTTGGTGGACAATGGCCACATTCCAGCTACATGGTGCCTGGAGGTGTAATGTCTGCTCCTACATTAAAGGATATTACTCGGGCACATGCCATTATGAATCAGTTTAAAAATGATTGGTTAGAAGGCATTTGGCTGGGTTGCTCCATCGAGCGATACCTTCAAATTCAGACTTGGGATGATTTGATGGCATGGCTGGAAGAAAACGATTCACATCGAAACAGTGATCTTGGTTTATTCATCAGAGCAAGTCTGGAATTTGGACTAGATAAGTTTGGTCAGGGTGTTGGTAAATTCCTTGCTTTTGGTACTTACCTGCATAAGGATCGGTACAATCAGCCCACTGTAGAAAGTAGAAACCAAGCTTTAATTAACTCTTCTGGTTTCTTCGATGGTAAGGACTACCACGTGTTTGATCACAAACAAGTGCTAGAACATGTTGATCATAGCTGGTATGAAAATGTTCCTCCCACCCATCCTTGGGAAGAGCCACTACCTACTCCACTTCCTTCAACTAATCTTGAGAACACGGATTTTGATGGTAAATATAGCTGGGCCAAAGCTCCTCGCTACATGGGGTACGCGGCAGAGGCAGGTCCGCTTTCTAGAGTTATCATGAATGCCAACCCAGACAACATGGATCATCAGATCAAAGATCCTTTGTTTGGTGATATTATGGAAAAGATGGGAGCTAGTGTATCTACACGTACCCTTGCTAGGGTTCATGAAGCACCGAGGTTGTTCACATTGATTGACGAGTGGTTGACTCAAGTGCAGCTAGATGAAGATTTCTACATTAAGCCCGAAGAAAAAGACGGTATCGGATTTGGAGCTACCGAGGCTGCAAGAGGATCTCTTGCTCACTGGGTCGAAATCAAAGATGGTGTCATTAAAAACTATCAGGTAATTGCTCCTACTACTTGGAATGTGGGGCCGAACGATGAACAAGGCAATCCTGGACCGATTGAAGCTGCTTTGACCGGGACGGAGATTGAAGACCCTACCGATCCTGTAGAAGTGGGTATGGTGGCTCGTTCATTTGATTCGTGCCTAGTATGTACAGTTCATGCTTATGACCAAAAATCTGGCAAAGAACTGGCAAATTTCAAACTCTAATATGATGGACGCCACCTTTTATAAGGTGGCGTTCTATACTACGCTAATATGAATCGAACAGCCATTCTGGGTTTTGGAAACCCTGTGAGAAGTGATGATGCGGTGGGCTGCTATGTCATTGAAAAACTTAAAAAAGCCAATCTAAACGAAGATGAAGTTTCACTCATTGATATGGGTACCTCATCCTTTGAAGTTTTGTTTCAATTGCAAGGTCATGATAGGCTTATTCTAGTCGACGGAACAATTAACTCTGGCGAAGAAGTAGGTACGCTCTTTAAATTGCCTGCACAAGAAGTAATGTCTTCTGTGCAAGATGACCCTATGGTCTTTTTGCATAGCCTCAAATGGGATCAAGCACTTTCGTATGCGAAAAAGATTCTTCAAGATCAGTTCCCTGATGATATCCAAGTGTATTTGATTGCCATTGATAACACTAAGTTGGAGGTGGGAATGTCTGAGTCCGTAGAGAACGCAGGTCAAAAAGTAAGTGAACTCATATTAGAAGACCTTGCAAACTTGGTGGCATGAGTGTACAGCTATCAAATAATCATGTTTGCATGTCCTCAACCTTAGCGAGTACCTTATTTAAGCAAGACAATCTAGCATTTATGACCTTTCAGGAAAGCACCAAGCAATTACTAGTTGCTCCAGTCACTAGTACTTGGTTCACAAAAATGCATGAAGCCAAGCAGTGTTTATTGAAAGACAAGAACATGCACGGCGATAAGTCCATTGCACTGCATGCGTTGATTATTGATCACGAATTAGATGAAACAGATAGAGAGTTAGAATTTGAGCTGAATGAGCAGGTGGGATGGATTAAAATCAATCTGAATGATGAATGAAATGAAGAAGATTAGACTGGCAGTAAATGAGTCAGAGAGGGATCAGGTACTTTCTATTGTGAATGAATTTCCACTGGAAGAAAGTTTGGAAGTTGTGTCAATAAATGATACTCTTAGGGATAGTGGTATTCAGGTTTACCTGGAGGTAAGAAGTGGCAGCATCTACTCATTTCCAGACTGGTTTAATCAGTCATTGCCTTTTCTCTTTCCCAAACTGCCTCTAAATAAAGGCAATTTGGTAGGACTTCTTTTTTACCACTTGGGTTTAGTTGAAGATGCACTTGCAGTAAGTGCAGGTGCGGAAATTAATGCCATTCTGAATGGGCTCTTAAATGGGGCGAATCAGCTGAATTGGTTAGATAGGTACCAGGGTGAAATCGGCTATGCTCATAACATAGCTATAATTTCCTACTACTACACTTTAGACGGAGTGGAGCAAATACAGCAATCATTCCACCAGGCAGTTGCCAAGGAGGGTAGTACCTTCCTCAAAGCCTATTCTTTGAAGCACGAGTCTGTCTTCAAACAAGAAGCAGGTCTTCCGCTAGATGAAGCATTGATCAATGAAGTATTAGCGGACGCAGAGCTACATGACTCTGCACGAAATTCCCTCAGATTGGAACTGATAAAGGCAGAGCTTAGTCAGATAGAGTTGCAAGGTATATCTGCGGCAGCTTCACTAAAAGAAAACCTAGGATCTCTTTGCACATTTTATAAATCGCAAAACTCGTCGTTGATTGTAGCTGATTTGCTAAGCGAGATGAGTGGGATCGCTGCACAAGATGGCAACTTCACAGAGTCTCTCTCCTACATAAATCAGGCCATTGAGATTTATCAGCAGGAAGAACTAGATATGCTTTGTGCAGAATTGTACACTAAGAAAGCAGGAATCCTACATCAATGGGCAAAAGGAGGGATGTCTCATTTCTATCAAGAAGCAATCAAGGCATTTCAGGAAGTTCTAAAGACGATTAAGCAAAGTGATTTTCCTTACTGGTTTGCGGACATTCATCACCGTTTAGGTGTACTATATGCTGAGATGCCAGAGGAACAACAGAAAAGATCCATTTGGGCAGCTGTTTCTGCTACGTCATTTCAAGAGGCATTGACCTTCTTTACTAAAGATGAATATCCTTTTGAGTATGCAGCTGTTTGTCACAACTATGCGACAGCCTTGATCAATTATCCGGCCGCAGTGAAGACAGATAACATTGAAAAGGCGCTACACTATTTCAATGAGTCATTGGCCATAAGAACGGCAGAAGAACTACCGAGAGAGCGAACGGTAACGCTACTCAATTACCTAGAAGCCTCCTGGGAGGCTAGCAACATCAACAGCATGATGGAGAAAGTCCGCTTGGATGATATGCGTGACAAGTCTAACGAGGTTCTTTCGCTCACAGAAGAACCAGAAATGATTGAGCGAGCGCAACAGCACCTAGCAAGTATTGAAGAATTAGATAACCAGCTGTCCAATGCATGAAGTATCTCTAGTAAGAAATGTATTCAAAACGCTGGAAGATGAGTTCGAGCCCGAAGAGATCGATAGAATACACACAGTAAGGATGAAGATTGGAGAACTTTCAAATGTGGAGCCAGTCCTCATGCAGAACGCGTTTGAAGCTGTGAAGATGGATCAGCCGATTTATAAAAATATCACACTAGAGATTGACTATATCCCAACTACAGTTAGTTGCCATATCTGTACTGCTACTACCAGAATATACAACTACAAATTCATCTGTAGTAACTGTGGTGCACCCACGAATAATGTGATAACTGGAAATGAATTACTCATTCATCAGGTAGAATTCCAAGATCAACTAGTCTAAAGAGATCTCATTTTTTGTTTAATCTTCAGGGGTCAAAGATTCATCAAAATATTAAAAAAATTATATTTTGTTGATTTGTTTAATATTTGACGTAGGAAGTTTAAACATTATTATAGCTATTTAATCCAGCTTTTTAGAAATAATTTTCTAAACAGAAAATTTCCTTTCATATTAAAAAAATTATATTCAAATTGAAAGGTACAATACACCTTAAATGAAATTATTCTAATGGCAGTTGATAAATCAGCAAAAGCAGCACGAGGTACTGTGCAGTGCGAAAACACTACGTTACATCTTCTAAAAGCAAATGATTTTGTGGCGGATAGTATCAGGAAAGAGATGTCGGAAAAGAACATCCTAGTTATAAATATGGTGTCGTCTGCAGGCTCTGGTAAAACCACCCTTTTGCAAGAAACAGGAAGGCGTCTCAAAGATGAATTAAATATCAAAATCCTGGTTGGAGATGTAGAAACAGAACGTGATGCAGACCGATTAAGGGATGTAGGTATCGATGCATTGCAAATCGCGACAGGTGGAATTTGTCACCTAGAGGCTCAAATGATTGTGCAAGGGATGGAGGGTTTGGATCTAGAAGGCACAGATGTCTTAATCATTGAAAATGTTGGTAATATGGTATGCCCCGCTAGTTACGATCTCGGAGAGGACTATCGCGTAAGTCTCATAGCTACTACTGAAGGCGATGATAAGCCAAAGAAATATCCAAAGATGTTTTTGACTAGTGATGTGATGGTGATTTCTAAGGCAGACCTTCTTCCGCATTTACCTTTTTCTGTGGAGGCTGTTACAAACGATGCACTAGAAATAAATCATCAGCTGAAAGTAATTGAAGTCAGCAGTCTCAACGGGGACGGAGTTGACGCATGGAGTCAATGGATCAAAGATAAAGTAGCAGAGAAGAAAGAAGTGTTGGTTGGGTAGTTGAGTAGTGAACGGCTATCAAATCCATATTAAAGGCCGGGTTCAAGGAGTTGGCTTTAGGCCATTTGTTTATAACCTGGCAAAATCCTTTCATTTAAATGGCTCGGTAAGAAATACATCGAGTGGGGTTTACATTGATTTGATAGCTGATAAGTTTATCGCAGACCAATTTGTTTTCACCCTAGAAAGCAACCCTCCACCGAAATCGATAATAGAAAGCATTTCTACAAAGCCTTTCGAAGTAGAGGTGAGTGATGATTTTCGGATCGTTGAAAGTACCCCATCCGATAAAGTAGATCTAAAAATCAGTCCGGACTTTGCCATGTGTTCAAACTGTTTGGATGAGCTAGAGTCTACCACTGATAGAAGAGCGCGTTATGCTTTTATTACTTGTTCAGAATGTGGTCCTCGGTATTCCATTCAGAGCAAAGTTCCGTACGATAGGTTCGACACAACCATGAACGCTTTTCATATGTGTTCAGCCTGTTATGAAGAGTATCATGATCCTTCAAATAGACGTTTCTTTTCACAAACTAATTCCTGTGGGGAATGCGGAATTACCCTTTCATTATATGATGAAGCTGGACAGATTGAAGGACGCTCACAAGACGAATTGATTGACCTGGCCTGCTCTTCAATTCTGAAGGGGAAAACAGTAGCAGTAAAAGGAATAGGTGGCTACCTTCTTTTGTGTGACCCCACAAATCCTGATGTGCTACGAACGCTTCGAGCAAGAAAGCATCGCCCAGATAAGCCTTTTGCTCTATTGTTTCCAGATATTGATTCGATATCAAAAATTGCAGACATTCATGAGGCCGAAGAATCACTTCTGAGAAGTGAAGTAAGCCCAATTGTTATTCTAGATCGAAGGGAAAATGACAATACCAGCATTTGCTGGGACTTAGTGAGTCCAGACCTTCCAAATGCAGGGGTCATGCTTCCTTATGCTCCCCTCTTGCATTTGATTGCAAAGCGGTTTGATAATGGGCTAATTGCAACAAGCGCCAATATTAGCGGTGGCCCCATCCTATTCAAGGACGATGAGGCAAGGGATCAACTATTTGTCTTTGCCGATCTAATGCTTTCGCACAGCCGCGAAATCCTCATTCCACAGGATGACTCTGTAGCAAAAGTTGTTGACGGTCAAGTCATATGGATGAGACGTTCAAGAGGCTTGGCTCCCTCTTATTTTGGGAGTCTTCCAGTGCATTTGGAAAATGGAATTTTGGCTCTAGGCGCTCACATGAAGAGTAGTTTTGCGCTATCAGAAGGAAATAATTGGCATGTATCTCAATACCTGGGATCGCTGGATGAATACGAATCTCAGACCACATA
>JABSPG010000619.1 GCA_013214445.1 Ekhidna sp.
AGTACTGGGAAATTGAACATCTGCCGGAAAAAGAACGAGAAGAAATCCGTGAAATATATGAAGCGAAGGGACTTAAAGGAGAATTGCTGGAAAAAGTAGTAGATGTAATTACGGAAGATCGTGACCGGTGGGTAGATGTGATGATGAAAGAAGAGCTTGAAATGTCTGAACAGACCAAATCGCCCTTGGCTATGGCAGGCATGACTTTCCTAAGCTTTTTTATATTCGGTTTTATTCCACTCTTGATTTATGTGATCGATTACTTTGCTGAATTAGATCGCGACCTTTTCTTGATCTCCTCGGTACTTACTGGTTTTACGTTTGCACTCATTGGATCGCTGAAAGGACTAGTCAATCAAACCAATCTTGTTAGAAGCATTTTGGAAACACTCTTTCTCGGAGGTGCTGCAGCAACC
Source organism: Ekhidna sp. (assembly GCA_013214445.1). Lineage (GTDB taxonomy): Bacteria > Bacteroidota > Bacteroidia > Cytophagales > Cyclobacteriaceae > Ekhidna. The sequence continues at coordinate 417 of JABSPG010000619.1, forward strand.
CTTGCCTATTTTGTGGGTGATGTATTAGAAGGCCTCTTTGTTTGAATATCAATTAATTACCAGAACTAAGCCTTGACGTAAAATGGGATATTTGCGTGCGCAGTGTATTCATCATCACCATCTACATAGACATATAACCTGTAGGCTCCTTCCACTTTCGGAGATTTTAGCTCTGTCACCGATGCTTTTAAACTTGCTGTTTTAAGTATTGATTTAGGAATCGATTCTTGATCACCACCAGACGATGTAGCCCTACTCTCTTCCATAATTTCCCACCACACTGAAATATCTAGCGGTTCGGCCAGAACAACCTCCGTTTCAAATAACTCTCCCCTCTTGAGATAAATACTATTAAGTGCTTCTTTTCCATTCAATGTGAAAGACTTGATCTTGGGACATTTCTCTTCAGGCCACTGGCCCTTCCAGATGTAGTTCATTACTTGTACTGTCTCTGTCTTTCTTCCTGCCTCCGTATATAGGCCAAACCACGTAGAGGTACGTTCTTGCTTCTGTCCCCACAGAAAGACATAGGAACCGACACATTGCGGCTGTAAGGTTTCGATGTACTTTCGATATCGCTCAAGGAAAAATGCTGCTTTGCGACTGCTGGTATCTTCGATTGGAGCCTTCCATTTGGTCTGCTTTACCTCCCAATAGCCCGTTGCTCCCCATTCACTTACAATGATAGGTCCCTGCCAGCTTACCTCCTTTAAAGTGCCAGGAAGATCTTCTATTGCACCGTACAGCTGAATGCTAAGTATATCCAAATCAGGTGCTCTTTCCACGATTTCGTCTGACAATTCTTCATCAAACCCGGCCAAAGAGGTCGTAGTTAGATGATTTGGATCGACTTCATGAATCATCTTGGAAATATCATTGACAGCATCCCAAACCTTGGGGTTGCTAGCGTGCAGATTGAGTTCATTTCCAATACCCCATAAAAGCAATGCAGGGTGGTCTTTCAGCTTTAAGACATCCCCTTTGATCTCCTCGAGCTGCTCCTTTACAGCTTCTTTGTCGTCATAGTCAAAACCGTGACGCTCCCTTGCCACTTCTATTCCCATCATGACCTTCATGCCATGTCTGTGAGCTTCATCGAGCACCTCTAACCCAGATTTTTCTCCATTTTCCACTCTCCAGGTTCGAAAAGAATTAGCTCCATGGGCTGCAGCATCAGCCACATTTCCAAATTCCAGCCCCGCTCCTTTTATGAAAAAGGGTTGATCATCAACTAACAGCTGAAAGCCATCTTTTATCTTAACAATTGAGGTTTTAGTTGCTTTATCCATCGGGCAGGCAAGTTATGTCATGAAAATAGGAGAAGGACAATCATCCTGAAGATAAATACCCAATAAATCTCGCTAACAGAACACACAGATCGTGTCCATTAGTTTACCAGGTCATGGTAGTTATCCCCATCCCAAATCTGACATTTGATGGCATTTCTGAGCACTTGAGGTTTGAAAAGTGGTTTACCCATCAATACTCTGCCACACTCTTGGATACCTTCGATAATCGAAGGATGTGGATGAATAAGCTCTGCTAATTCTTTGATGCTTTTGTCTTGTGATATTAGCAAGGCGACTGCCTGAATCGCACTGGAAGCATGCTCCCCCACCACACGCATACCAAGAATATTCATGTCATAATCATTGGTTACCAAAACCTTAATAAAGCCTTGTGTATTTCGCATTGCGGTCGCTCGTGTAATGGTTTCATAATTAAGACTCACCATCTTGTAAGCCAACCCAGCGCCTTTTGCTTGAATTTCATTCATTCCGACACCCGCCACCTCAGGATCCAGGAACATGATCGTAGAAATATTCTTGTAAATCAGCGGTTGCTCAGGCTTCCCAAAAATTCGCTCAATCGCATACCTACCCTCTAACTCCCCAACATTCACCAACGAAATATCTGCAGTGATGTCTCCTACTGCGTAAATATTGGAGACAGAAGTCTGTGTGAGTTCATCTATGATTCCTCGATCATCCACTACCACGCCAACATCATCGTTTATCAGCTTATCATACTGGGGAACTCTTCCTATCGAAACCAGACCTTTCTCTACTCGGAAACTCTCCTTCTTCCCATCGGTATATTCCAGCACGTACTGGACCTCATCCTCTATAATGTTCAACTCGATCAAGCGAGAATTTCGATGTATCAGAACCCCTTTCTTCTCCAGATTTTCTTCAATGACTTGAACCACATCCTCATCTTCAAACGGAAGGATACGGTCTCCTTTATCAATCAGGTGCACTTTAGTCTGACCAAAATTTGAGAAAATGGTTGCAAACTCACAACCTATCACCCCTGCCCCAACGATTACAATCGACTTTGGAAATTCCGATAGGTTACTCAAGCC
>JABSPG010000620.1 GCA_013214445.1 Ekhidna sp.
TGGATAGCAGATTTTCGAGATCCGTGGAGCGATTGGGATGTTTTAGATAAGCTTAATACCTCCCAATTAGTCAAAGCTATTCACAAAAATCTTGAAAGGAGTGTGAAGAAAAACGCAGATGTCTGTGTTACGGTTAGCAATCGATTAGCTCAGTCTCTTGGTGGTATTGAAGTGTTGCATAATGGGGTTACGGTAGAATCTAAAATTCATGAAGATCCGAACTTCGCACATTTCACCATTGGCTATTTTGGAATGTTGAATGAGTTGCGAAATCCAAGACAGCTCTGGCAATTATTGGATCAGATGTGCAGAGAAAATCAAGTCTTTGCATCAAAGTTGAAGGTCAGAATTGGAGGGATCGTGGCAGAATCCATTAAAAAAGAGATTTGCGAACTGAAGGGTTTAAAAAGTAGCGTGGAGTTTCTGGGTTATTTACCTCATGAATCAATGCAAGAAGAGTACAGTAAATGTAACGTTCTACTCTTGTTACTAAACAAGTCAAGTAATTCGAACTGGATTCTTCCAGTCAAGTTTTTTGAATACCTCGCAGCTGATCGAATGATATTAGGTCTCGGGGAAAGAAAGAGTGATCTAGGGGATTTAATGAATCCCAAAGATGTCGGAGAGATTTTTTCATACAATGAATTGGATGGTATTCGAGCTTTTATTCAAGATATATTTGAGAATAATCGGCGACCTGCTCCTGAGGACTCGCAAGCATTACTAAAACGTTTTTCGCATGAAACTTTAGTAGAAAGAATTGAAGATTTAATTTCGAAAAATGGATAAAATCAGAGTCGGAATTATTGGTTGTGGACGAATTGCCCAGCGCCACGCCAAACATATTGAAGAGCAGGCACAGCTTGCAGCGGTATGTGATGTAATTCCTGATAGAGCAAAGGATCTGGGGACGAAGTATGATGTTCCCTCTTTTCAACGCGTAGCTGATTTTCTCGCATATGAAGGAATGGATGTTGTGGCTGTATGTTCACCTAATGGACTACATACCGAACATACTATTGCTTCTTTAAATGCGGGTTTTCATGTGCTATGTGAAAAACCAATGGCACTTTCTTCAACAGACTGTGAAGAAATGATCAAGACTGCTGAGAGTTCCAATAAGCGCCTTTTTATTGTGAAGCAGAATAGGTTTAATCCAGCTGTTGAGGCAGTCAAGCAAAAAATAGATGCTGGTGATCTTGGTAAGATCTTCTCAGTCCAGCCAAACTGCTTTTGGAATAGAAATTTTGACTACTATCGGAAGTCAGATTGGAAAGGAACCAAAAAGCTTGATGGGGGTACCTTGTACACTCAGTTTAGTCATTTTATTGATTTGTTGTATTGGATGGTAGGGGATATCGAAGAAGCATCAGCCATGATTCAAAACTATGCTCATGAGGGTGTGATTGAATTTGAGGATACTGGAGTTGTTGCACTTAAGTTCATGAATGGTGTGCTGGGTACGATCAATTATACGGTCAATTCCTATGCAAAGAATATGGAAGGATCGATAACCATTTTTGGCGAAAAAGGCTCGGTTAAAGTCGGAGGTCAGTACCTGAATAAACTTGAATATCAATCTTTTGAGGGAGAACCAATAGGAGAATTAAGTGAAGGAAATCCTGCAAACGAGTATGGCGAATACCAAGGCAGTATGAGCAACCATGATAAAGTCTATGAAAATCTTACAGCTGTTCTAAATGGAGAGGGAAGCATTGCCACGAATGGATTGGAAGGTTTGAAGACTGTCGAGATCATAGAAAAGATCTACAAATCGGCAAATGTCTGATTTTAGTTTTATCGTTGGTGATGCGGGAGGCACAAGTACCCAGTGGAGGGTAGTGAAAGATGGAATAATTAGCCAGTTTGAAACCATAGGCTTCAATGCTTATACCCACAGTATTGAAGATTTAAAGACGGATGTAAGACGTGTTTTTGGAGATGAAATCGTGAAGGATGCGCCAACCTTTATCTATGCTGCTGGGGTGGATACTAAAGAGCAAAGCTTAGAGACAAAAGAATCACTCGAATCGCTTTTTGGATCAAATGTGTATGTTGAAAATGACCTATTAGGCGTTGCTCGGTCACTATGTGGGACAGATTCAGGTAACGTCTGTATCCTTGGTACAGGTGCAAACGCATGTTTCTATGATGGGAAAATGGTTAATAAAGTAAGCTCCTCTCTGGGGTACATACTAGGTGATGAGGGAAGTGGCGCATACTTGGGTAAAAAACTACTGCAGGGAGTATTTCGAAATCAGTTATCACTTGAGCTTGTAGACGAGTTCAAAGAAACATTTCAACTGAATTCAAATCAAACCATTCAAAAGCTATACAATGATCCGGAACCCAATAGGTTTTTGTCTTCTTTTACTCATTTTCTTCATGAAAGAAGAAATAAGTCAGAGGTGTATACTTTAGTAAATCAGTCTTTTGAAGATTTTTTTAATGCATTCTATTACAGGAGAGATAGTTTGGACTATCCGCTCTATTTTTCGGGATCAATAGCTTATTACTTTTCAGATATTCTCAGAGAAGTGGCTAGCTCAAGAGGTTTCTATATCAAGAATATTATCCAGTCACCTATTGCTGGATTGGTGCTTTATCATCAAGAAAATGACCAGAAAGACACTCACTGAATCTGACTCGAATTATGATCATCTGGAACGGATGTCGGTAGCTGACCTTTTGACTAATATCAATAAAGAGGATCAATCAGTGGCCAATGCTGTTGAGAAGGTTATACCCCAGATTG
>JABSPG010000621.1 GCA_013214445.1 Ekhidna sp.
CTATCACCTACTACCTGATCCATACCAAACTCCACTTTCCGCCCTGACTTTTCAATTTCCTTGCACGTATTAAAAATGATGTCTTTGTAATAATCCAACATGCCCAAGGTATAGTTTGAGGTAGCGGGGAGGAGCGTATTTTGAAAGCTGGCAAAAAAATGCAGGTGTGACGCATACGGATTAATTACTTCAGGAATCCGAACTACCAACTCTTTGTTTTTTGCAAAAATCTTCCAGACGATTCTTCGTACATCATCACCAGATTCAAAGTCTTTGTAATTGAGGAAGTCTCCCTCTACCCTTTTGCTAGTTTTCACTTTCTCCAACTCTTCTTGTGCTTTGGAAGGTGGAATATCCACGGTGGGGACATCCCGCTTTTGTGAATAGAGATAGAAGGTCTTTTTCGCCTTTTTGAAAAAAGAGAACCTAAAAAATTGTAGGTAGTCTTCAAATGAAAAAATGTATCCACGTACTTGATACTGAGCTCTTTTGGTTAGCTGAAGATTGACACTTCCCTCCTTGGCTAACAAATCCTTCCAACCTCCTGAAAATTTGTTGAGTATAATGGGGCCGATCAATTCGCCATCATCGAAGAGCAGCCAAGTTTTGAGGTACCCAGCGAGTGGCATGATGACATTGGAAATGGACAGCTTTACCGGTACCTCACCAGCTACACCTTTTTGACCATCCTCCAAGCCTACCGCCAGATCTACCCTCACCCTCTTCGCTTTGATGATGAGGTAAAGCCAGCAAAAGAGCGTGTATAAAAGCCCAAGGCCAATGATCCCAATCGCAAAGACAGCAATCAACCATCCAAATACGTTTAGAAAGGGCGTAAACTGAGATCCCTCTCCATAATATTCATTCCGAAGAAAAAGCATGAGCAATGAACCCACCAAAAAGAAGATGAACCCATTCCTCTTTAAGGGAATGAATTGGGTATAGAAGCGTATGAATGAGGAAATCCTTTTTTTCATGCTAGATCTGATGAACATCAGATAAGTAAAAGCAAGATATTACCGATTGTTGTTCCAACAGAAAAGATTTTTCTTAAAAATTATTAAAGTCTAGCGTTTGATTTAGGACAAGACTAAAGAACAAGTCAGACTTAAAGATAAGTTATGAACTTCCAAAAGGCTTAAATGCTCATTTTAGCCTTTCTCATGTACTAGTCATAATCTTCCTTTCCGAATTACCTATTATTCCCTTAGTCAGTTCCTTTATCATCTAAAAAATGTGGGTGCCTTTCGACCGAAGAGGATCATAAATCTGCATGATGATGCAAACCTCGATCTGTATTTAATCTCTTTTTCGTAATTAATTGCTACATTTATATTTATTACGAAAAACAGAATAAATGAAAAAGATCACTCTAGGTGCATTTGAAGAGCTTGTGCTTCTCACCACAGGCGTACTACAAGACAATGCTTATGGTGTCACCATTAAACTCGAATTAGAACAGCAACTCAATAAAAAAATTAGCCTAGGGGCCCTTTATGCCGCTCTCCAGCGGTTGGAGGAAAAAGGGTGGGTTACCTCCAGAGTGGGCGGCATTACAGAGAAACAAGGTGGTAGACGTAAGCAGTACTATGATATCACCAAGGAAGGGATCGTCGCACTGAATGACGTTAGGAATATGCGAAATGAGCTATTCGGACGTCTTCCCAAAACCAAAATCGACTGGCTTAAATCATGAGCATTGATCCAAATAAAGTTGCCCCTCCCAGGCTTGGTGTTTGGTTGCTGAAAAGCTTTTGTTCCTTCGATTTTCTGCCTGGTGCCTACTGGGATTTGGACGAACTGTTCCGAGCCAATGTGGAAAGTAAAGGCGTTTTCAGAGCCAAGCTGATGTATGTAAAGGAAGTACTAAGCATCATTTTTCATCTGTTTTTCAAAGGAAAAAGTCACTACTCAAAAAATAAAATCGCTATGTTAAAACACAACTTTTTGATCTCCCTACGAAACTTCAAACGTTACAGAGGAACCTTTTTAATCAACCTTTTAGGTCTAGCTGCAGGCCTTGCGAGTGCTCTGCTGATTTACCTATGGGTCAATGATGAAATGCGGATGAGGCAATTTGAGGAAAAGGACAGTGAAAGACACTTTCAAGTATTTGTAAACAAGAAATTTTCGAGTGGTGTCGTCACCCGGAAACACGCACTCATGCCTTTGGCAAAAGCCATGGAGAAAGAATTGCCGGAAGTGGAAAAAGGAATTCCGGTGATTGCAGAGCCTTATTATAAAGGTGTGCTGTCTTTTGAAGATAACAATCAAAGGGCGGTTCCGCTTTTTGCTGGAGATGGGTATTTTGATGTTTTCCGCTGCAATTTTCTGGCTGGCAACAAGACAGGATCGCTTGATAATGACCGGGTAGTAATTTCATCAAACCTGGCCATTAGCCTCTTCGGAGGGTCTAATGAGGCTATAGGAAGAACGGTGCAGTTTAAAAATGAATATACGCAAACATCCTATCTGATCTCAGGTGTTTTTGAGCCGTCTGATGACGCCCTTATGTCACATGATATTCTGCTAAGCTTTGATCAATTTTTAAGCTGGAGACCCGAAAATAATAACTGGAACAATGGTGGAACACAAGTGCACTTGATTCTGGAAAAAGGTCTGAATATTGATCAGTTCAATGAAAAGATCGAGGATTTCTTGGGGAATTTTCTTAATACGGATGATAAGTTGTTTGTGCAGAAATATGCAGACACACACCTGTATGGCAAGTATGAAA
>JABSPG010000622.1 GCA_013214445.1 Ekhidna sp.
TATTGAATGTGAGATCCAGCACAGAGCGAGGACTTATTGCCCATTTCACATCTCCTCCTAACTTTAAATCTCCCTTCGTAACTGTCGATTCCCCCTCTTCGATATTATCATATTGATACAAAAGGTACGGCTCTACCCTTACGTTGGCGCTGGGCTCAGGGAGCTCTAGACCCTCTAACTGAGCCGCATAAGTCATTCGGTACGGAGAAAATGACTGTGGAACAGTAGGAAAAACAGTCTGCTCGTAATCTCTTCTGGCAAGTCTACTGAATGTGATACCCCATTTAGGAGACTGATCCGCCGCAACCTCCTCGTATCTAATTGACTTAAAAGGAATGGCAAATTCCGCATAGTAGCCAGAATCCGTTCGTTGGGTACGTACGGACCATAGTGCGTTCCAGTCGTTATCAATGTTTGCATCATTGAAATTTTGGAGATCCCTTTGATTCCCGTATGGAGTTGTCTGAAAGGATACACAATACTGCTTTAAGTTTTGTGGATCTAGCTGGACAAAAAAGATATCGTTTTCACCCCAGCTAAAGTCCCTTCTCAGATCTTGTACCCGAACCCCTTTTCTTCCCAATGAATCTTTACAAAAGGCTCCCACATACAGATTTTTTTGGTCATACAGTAATTTGACCTGTGTTTCGTACACGTATTTGCCTCCTTGCCTTGGCTCCATTCTGAAAAAGTCCTTCACTGCCGTTGCATGCTGCCAGTCAGACTCATCCAGCTTACCGTCAATTTTGATTTCCTGAGTTGCTTTAGATGCCGTTACCACCGGCGCTGTAGTTGGTGGTGGGAAATTCTCATCTTCCTGAGCATACAGCTTAGATAAAACCAGCAACAGGAAGACTGTCGGCAAAAGTGAAATTCTCCGCATAAGTAGTAGTATGAAAGTAGCAGCCGATCCTTTGAGTCAAATCACACTCAAGATGCAGCTCTTCTAAGGTATCTGCTTTATGCAATAAAGTTGCAAAAGAATTACATGAGAGGTATATCAACTCATAACTGAGGTGGATAGAATCGAAAAAACACTTCTAAGAATCTATTCACTGTTTACTAGCCCATCTCGATTTGTCTCAGCAAATTCATCTTTTCAATAAGATCTCCTGTTATCGCAACTACTGCTGGTTTAGGAATCTGATCTTCATCGAAAGGCCATGTACTGGTTGGTTTCTTGATATCTTTTGTCTGCTCTCCAGGATGCTGTACGCTGAGGAAAAGCGTCTTGCCGTCTGGGGAAAACCAAGGCCCGGTAAGCTCCGCGTCTCTGGGAGCACTCACCACTCTAATCACTTTGCCTTCCTCCGTTCCATACCTTGGCACCACAAACAATCCATTATTCTTGAATGGCATATAGGGCTTATCCGCTCGATTCATAGCACTACCCGACATATCTGATGTAAACCATAAGTTTCCTGATAAATCAAAGGCAAGATTGTCAGGACACGAAAAGCCATTCTCCTCTCCTCCTGCCAGATAGGTAGATGCATTAAATGTCAGTGCATCAAACTTTCCATCTGTTTCTTCAATCTTCAGGATGGAACCATGAAAATCGTTTTTATTGTAATTGTTTGTCAAGGATACCAAAACGTTCCCGGTTATGGGATCTATCTCAATATCTTCGGGCCTGTTTAATTCGGTGGCCCCCAGCATTTTCGCAGCTTCACGAGCTCTGACCAATACTTCCGTCTGATCTTTGAATTTGGCTTTCAGCAGAGGTTGACTTTCCCAATCAAGAGACAGCCACTTACCATTTTCAGTATCAGCTACATATAACGTACCCTCCTTTAAGGACCCAGGAACAGAAGAAACAAACTTGTATAGGTGCTGATCGTTCTTATCATCGCCAGTGTAAGCCACTACCCTCTTATCTTGTAGTTCGTACACTGTGCAACATTCATGTGCAAACCTTCCCAAAGCGATATGTTTCTGTGCGGATCCAGTTTTAGGATCTACCTCTACCACCCATCCATAGTGCTCAGGTGGATAATTATAAAACCTATCCCAGCCATGTGTACTTGGACGCTTTGATGGGTTATTGTTCTCATCATATTCGGTTTCTCCGAAGAACATGTCATAGTTTTCCTCGCAGGTTAGGAAAGTATTCCAAGGAGTAATACCGCCAGAGCAATTGCTATGGGTTCCTATGACCGTCTGCTTACCGGCAACTTCCGAATCCCAGTTAAGGTCAATCTCCGTCTTGGCTGTCAATCTTCTGTTGTAAGGATCGTTTTGAACTACGCTCCACTTCCCATTTTCTTCGTGAACTCTCACAATACTCCCACCAACAGCATACATTTCTTTGTCTACTTGCTCAATGGTCCGGTGCTCCCCAGGGTTATCATACTCCCTGTAGTTGAAGTCAGATACAAAGAGTGGATCAATGTACTCATGATTCACCCAGAGCAATCCATCTTTTGGATTGCTCTCATCAAGAGGAATAAAGCAAGTAAAGTCATTATTGAAGCCGAAACTGTCTCCCTCAGATATCTTGTCTCCCCATCTAATGAGTGTGTGATAGTTCATCCCATTTGCAAGCAACAGGTCATCCTTATCAGAAGGGTTAATAGCTTTTATGGCTAAGTCTCTTAATCGATTTAGATATTCATTATCAACTTCAGAAAATGAATCTGAAGGCGTAGTAGTGTTGCCGCATGCAGATAAAAAAGGTGGAAGAAAAGCAGACCCTACTGTGGCTTTTCCCAAAAAGGAAATAAAACTACGACGATTA
>JABSPG010000623.1 GCA_013214445.1 Ekhidna sp.
CAAGTCCATTGTAACCATTAGCTGCACCCTCTTGGTAGCCCATTTTTTGGCTCATTTCGATGGATGACAAGAATAGTTCTGATGCTTTTTTGTAGTGATTTCTATGGAGTAGATTTCTGCCAAACTCATACATGGCATCTACTTCACCTTCTGGGTACTTGATTTCTTTTGCTAATGCTAATGCCTCCTCGATATTGTTTGTGGCTGCAGTAGAGTCTCCATAACGGAACTCACGAGCAATAAGAACATATGCATCTACCGTGTTGGTCCCTGACCTACCTGAGGCAATTTCTCGCATTAAGGAATCAACAAGTTGCAGATCTTGGGCACTTACACAATTACTTGTGAGAAATAAGCTTATGGCTATCAGAATTTTTTTCATTGCGATCTGAATACTAGGAAGGAACTATCCTCAGATGCGAAAGTTTGTTTACTCACATCGTGAGTTGGTATCATTTCTTTAGGATCTAGTGCTTGTTAGTGCTTTGAATTGGTCTCTACAGCTGCAATAACCAAATGCTTAAAAAAAAAGGAAAGGGCGAGTGTATACTCGCCCATATGTTCTAATCCGCAAGCGATTGATTCCAGGTTCCCTCTGCTACTGTGTTTGCTACAAATTCAGAAAAGTCAGTGGCCTTTCTACCCAAAACTCTTTCCACATCATTAGATACAGTCTGATTTTCTGGGTTTCCGAGTACTTCTTTGAAAAGATATCCGAATAACCAAACATAGGAGTCTGGTAGACCTGCCGCTTTCATTCCTTCCTTGAAAGCTTCGATGGAAATCGGGACGTACTGAATGGTTCTACCGGTCCCAGCAGAAATTGCCTCTGCTAACGCTTTGAAAGTCATCTTTCTAGGTCCTGTCACAGTGATGGTTTCACCATTGTAGCTGTCGTCGATCAAAACCTTACTTACTACATCAGCGATATCTGAAGCGTCCACAAATGGAATTTCTGCTTCCGGCATGGGCAGTGCCACCTGTCCTGCCAAAATCGAGTCCCGAAATGCTCCTTCGCTGAAATTTTGATTGAACCAGGAAGCTCGGACAAGGGTATAATTCAATCCTGAATTTGCTACGATCTCCTCGCAAGCCTCGGCTTCAGCTTCACCTTTACCGGATAAGAGCACTACCTTTTCAAGCCCTTCTTTAAGCGCAGCTTCTGTCAAAGCAGTGATGGCTTCTTTAGCCCCGGGCACTGCTAAATCGGGATAGTATACGATGTATGCTCTATCTATCCCTTTTAGTGCCGGAGCAAAGGTGGAGTGATCCTCCCAATCAAATGTAGGGGTAGTTCTTCTCGTTCCTATTCTTACATTGTGTCCTGATGCAGTCAAGTTTTCTGCTACTCGGCGACCAGTCTTACCGGTTCCACCGATTACTAAAATGTTGTGTTTCATTGTACTTATTTGTTTGAGTTTAGTTCCTTGGGTTCGTGCTGCTTTTGTCGATTTGCAGCTTTTAAGCCCTGTTTAAATGATATTACTTATGTTATGATTTGCTTGATTGAAGGAAGATTGCCAGTACCGACAGGATAAAGGAAAGTACCGCAAATACTGTCCGAATGAGATGCAATCGATTCCAGTTTGTTTCGTAGTATGTTCTAAATTCTTTCGCCTTTTGAGCCGATAAGTCACTAAGATTCAGTGCGTCCAACTCATTGTTCAATGGCACATTCCCAAGGGCGGTAACTCCGAAAGTTCCTGCGATGTAGGTCAGCGATGCAGCCAGCATCAGGCCAAATATCCATTTGCTTGAGTGGTATTCATAGATGCTGGTGATGCTAAGAGAAATCAGCGTCCCAAAAAAGACCATGAAAAATGCAGGATTTAGAATGGCCCTGTTGATCGATTGCATGCTTTGCAAGAAGGTAAGGTCGTTTACCTTGAGGTTTCCTGGAATAACCGAGACTTGCCACGCATAAAAGAAGCCGGCTGATAATCCGGTTAGGATTACATTGAGAAATAGGATGCTTGTTTTAAGAGATATTTCCATGTTTTAGTGCTTTGAGGGTTATTAATAGATGCTTTGAGTGAAAAGCCATTTTTCAAGGGCTACATATTCTTCGTTGGTCAATTTGATTTCATCACCTTTTGGCATTTTGCGTTCCACATAGACCATCTTGTAGATTTTAGGTGCTCGCTTTGACATATTTTTTTCATTGAAGACCATGAATGGATTCTTCTTACGGTGGCAGACATTACACTTCGTTTCCAAAATCTCAAGGGCTTCATTCTGAAGTGGATCAGTAGATAGCTTTACAGCGATAGCTGGAGCTGCATTTGTCTTTTGTGTATAGGAAGCCAGCAGGATGATTGTTGCTTGCAGGATCCCAATCAGGATGAGTTTGAGTGATTGATTTTTCATTTTACTTCATGTTTGAATTCGAGAGTAAAATTGAAAATCAACGTGACCGCATTCTTGACACTTCATGCCAATGTTTTGACACTTTCGGCCAGGCAGAGGTATTATGCGTTTTTCCTGAACTCGACTGGGGAAATGCCAGTCCATCGTTTAAATGCACGATTGAACGCGCTCTGTTCCGAGAAGCCGGTAGTGAAGGCAATCTCAGCAATACTACTGTCAGAATTTCTTAGAAGATTCTTTGACACGTCCTCCTGACTCTTTTTGATGATGTCGCGATAGGAAACCCCAGCTTCTGACAACCTTCTGGTCAGGGTTCGATTACTCATTCCGACGTGCGCTGCTATTTGATGACTAC
>JABSPG010000624.1 GCA_013214445.1 Ekhidna sp.
AAAGTTAGAAAATATGCTTCGCCTTGGGGCTCAGCCAACTCTAATTTTAAATGGACAACTTTTAGGGAAGCTTACAGATAGACCTTCTCTAGCATACGTTCGTTTTCGTTTAGGGAGGCTACCTCAACTCCAGTAAATATGGCAACAGGCAGTAGAATAGCAAAGCCTAGAATAATTACGGAGTTTCTTAATGTAGAAGACATGATTCGAAGATAAAGATTCCTCCGAATTGTTCTGTTTTTGATATCTTCCGAACCTGATTCTTAAGAATGATATGAAGATTATATTCCTTTCTGCTCCAATACTCTGTCTCGCTTTTCTTGCTGTTCTTTTTTTACAGTCTGGACTAGACAAGGTTTTCAATTATAAAGGGAACAAAGAATGGCTTATTAGTCATTTCTCAAAGAGTCCCTTAAAAGGGACTGTGGGATTATTATTGCCGGTCATTACGCTATTAGAGCTAGCTGCTGGAGTTTGTTCTGGAATTGGAATTGTTTTTATCCTGCTAGGCAATGGGAACGATATGGGTTTGATTGGTGCACAACTTTCGGCACTTTCCATTCTTGCGTTATTCTTTGGCCAGCGAGTGGCTCAAGACTATGAAGGAGCTTCTACGCTTACAACTTATTTCATTATTTCTATCATGACAATGTACCTACTTTCGTAGGACTTTCAATCTCATATTTTGTCGTCTTATTTTGATCACCTTTTTTATTCTTTTACTTGTTTAAGTATTTGACAATCAATGATCTTTGCGTCAATTGATTGATGCATGAGAACGCTACTATTTATCATTATTTGCACTCCTTTTCTGGTGTGTGCACAGATCGATGAAAGTGATTCATTGAAGTTGAAGGCGGATTTGTCACTCACCGGATTTTTGCAGGAAGGCAATGTTCAAACGGTTATTTTTCGAGCAAAAAGTGGCTTGAGTTATCGGCCTTCCGAGAAGATAGTTTTCAAGACGCAGAATTCGTACGTTTATCAGGAATTTGGCAAGTCAAAGGCAGATGAGGATATCTTGAGTCTTAACTTTCTTTATTTCGATCCTTCGCGAAAGTTCTATCCTCTAATTCTAGGTTTTGTCAGCACGAATTTTAGACGAAAGATTGATTTAAGAACGCTCTTTGGGGCCGGTGTTACCTACCAGGTATTCAGTTCAAATGGAGATTGGTTGAAGCTATCTTTGTCAAGTGAGTATGAGAGGACTCAGTTCAATGAATTTCGTTTTAACAAGATGGTCTACAATGGAAGTGAGGACATCAATACTTTCAGAAGCACTATCTGGGTCAATGGAAGATATCAATTGGTAGAAAAGCGACTCATAGTGACTCATGAGAGCTATTTTCAGCCCTCCTTAGAATCTAGCAATAACTATCGATGGCAAGCAGATATTGGACTAGAGATGCCTCTTTGGGAGTTTTTGAACTTTAAGATTAACTACCTCCACACCTTTGAGAGTGTGGTTATAGAAAGTCAGAAGGAGGAGGATATGTTTTTGACTTTTGGCCTAACGCTGAAGAGTTACTAAAAAAAGCTTAGCCCATTTCAGGGCCAAGCCATCAACAAATAATTCAACAAAATTTTAGATTTTCATCTTTGTCCCAGATTCCCCAGAAAGCTCCTACATCGCCTTCTGCTCCAACTTTCCAAGACTCATCGAAAGAGGAAAAATAGAAAATCTCAATATCCTCTTCGGCTGACCATTTTTGCGTATTGATGAAGTACTTAATGGCATTCTCCGGGGAAGGATAAGCTCCTTCTAGGTTTGTACCCTGATCCGGCCATCCAGTTTCTGTAATAATGACTTTTTTCCCATTTCCTGCTCTAGCCGCTTGCTGGTACATGTCCTTCATGTAGAGCAGTGAATAGTCCTGGTCACAACCTTCCCAGAAAGGGTAGCAGTTTGCCAGTATTACATCACAAGCTTCAGTGATTTCAGGTCGTTCTCTAAATTCGTAATAGGCATCTACGTAACCGACAGGGACGCCTTTTATTTCAGATTTAGCTCTTCGAATGAATTGAAGTAGTTCTTCCTCTGTAAGATCTCCTCTGTACATTACCTCATTCCCGACTGCTGCTATGTCCACTAATCCTTCGTTTGCTAAGTCAATTAATCCTTGGACTTCTCTTTCATTGATCTCAGGATCATCACCCAACCATGCCCCAACAAGATTCTTCATTCCATATTCTCGCGCAATCCTTGGGATCAATTCATTTCCTTCGGTTGTGGAGAAGGAGCGAACCCATTTAGTGTAAGGCCTAATAATCTCAATTCTTCTTCTGATTTGTTCTTCGGAAAGCTGGTCTCCGGGCTTTTGTCCTTCCATATAAGGGCTGAAGCACAATCCATGCATTCCTGCTTTTAGTGTATCGCAGTAAAGTTTTTTTAACTCATCAAGACTTTTACCCTCAAAGTCTATAGAAGCTAAGGCCAGAAATCTTTCTCCTCTGTATGACATTTATATTTTATATTAAAGTTCTCCTCTACGTTTTACAAGTTCAGCCTTTATTTCTCTTGCTTTTTCCTCAGAGAGGCTGTATTTCCACATCACCACGATCGCCAAACCGGCTGTGGCCGCTGGTATAATGATATCTGCTATTCTCAGATTGGTCATGGTTTCTGCTGTTTGAGTAGCAGCATTTTGATCAAACCCGACAAGCTTAAGAACGAGTCCACCAAGTACAAGTGCTATTGCCTGACCTAATTTGACCATCCA
>JABSPG010000625.1 GCA_013214445.1 Ekhidna sp.
CTAAAACGAGTCGATTATGAAAAGAATATTATCTAAGAATCAAAACTCATTGAGAGCCCTTGCAATTGTATTGGGTCTATTTGTATGTGGTATCGTGTTGGGGCAGGGTTTGACACAGAATGAATCCCAAGTGGTTTCTGAAAATAGTTCTGTGCACACGTTGAAGCAAAAAGTACAAAGCAATAAGAACATCATTATCAACACCTATCTGCTGGGTGTTTCTTTGTACAAAGAGGCTATAGACTAAAAGTTGAAATTTCAGGAGTTCAAAAGATCACTTTTTTTATGGTTCCCTTGCAAAAGAAATCCAAGAGTCTATATTTGCACTCCCAAAACAAACACGGTCCGTTCGTCTAGGGGTTAGGACGCCAGGTTTTCATCCTGGTAACAGGGGTTCGATTCCCCTACGGACTGCTTTTAGGAATAAAAACCCGCTTTAGCTACATTTAGAGCGGGTTTTTTCATTTTGGGTCAAGTAATAGGTCAAGTGTTTTGAAGTCTTTTATCGAGCTTTTAGATCATTCAGTATTAGCATGGCTGATTAAACTTTAAAGAACACAAAGAACTCTAGAAGCTTAAGGCCAAACAAAAAGCTGTTCTTTACAGCTTATCTACTTTTTGTAGCATCTTTCGAGTCCATTTAAGTTCATCTTGAATGAATTTATTTTGAGAAGACCATAAACGCTCACTTTTTACATCGCTGAGGCTATTAGATTTTTCATTTAAAAGTTGAGAGTAGGTAAAGTTGAGAGTAGGCATTGAGACTTTGTTTTGCTAGATCAGTACTCCAACTGTTTGATTTTTTGAGCTAAGTTCAAGTGTTTTTTTAAGATCATTTTGAAATAGTCTTACCTTGATGATATTCAAAACAACCCCTGGGATTTGAACCAGTTCCAGTTTGAGTATACCACCAATATCAAGATTGATAAATAGCGGATTAATATCTAATAAGATTCCAATTTAGTTAACAGTAAACATTCGAAGAGTTAACTTTAAAGACTTGTTCAGCACCTAGAAAACAGCTCAGTTACATGGCTAAAAAAGCAACCAATAAAAAGCAGAAGTCCATGGAGGAAACTCTTTGGGATTCCGCGAATAAACTCCGAGGCACGGTAGAGTCATCTGAGTATAAGCACGTAGTGCTTGCATTGATATTCTTGAAATTCACCAGTGATAAGTTCGTGGAACGCAGAGAGGAACTTATTCAAGAAGGGAAAGATAAGTACCTGGAGATGAAAGAGTTCTACAACATGAAGAATATCTTCTTCTTACCAGAGGAATCCAGATGGAGCTTTATCATGGACAATGCCAAACAAGATGATATCGCCCTGAAAATAGACACTGCGCTTCATACAGTTGAAAAGAATAACCCTTCTTTAAAAGGTGCATTGCCTGACAACTACTTCTCTCGTCTCAACATGGACGTGAGCAAGCTAGCAGCTTTGCTCGATACGATCAATAACATCGATACGCTCAGGGACAAAGAGCAGGACATTGTGGGGCGAGTGTATGAATACTTTCTTAGCAAGTTTGCCTTGGCAGAGGGGAAGGGAAAAGGAGAATTCTATACACCCAAGAGCATCGTAAACCTGATGGCTGAAATGATAGAACCCTATAAGGGTGTGATTTATGATCCGGCTTGTGGTTCCGGGGGTATGTTCGTGCAGTCTATCAAGTTTATCGAGAGCCATCATGGCAACAAGAAGGAAGTTTCTATCTACGGACAAGAATACACTGCTACAACTTACAAACTGGCCAAGATGAACCTAGCCATTCGAGGTATTTCTGCCAATCTCGGTGAAGTTCCAGCGGACACTTTTGGACGTGACCAACACAAGGATCTGAAAGCGGATTACATCATGGCCAATCCTCCTTTTAACCAAAAGGATTGGCGAGCAAGTGATGAGCTTACGGATGACCCCCGTTGGAGAGGATACGATACACCACCTACAAGCAATGCGAATTATGGCTGGATTCTCAACATGGCGAGTAAACTATCTGACAATGGTGTAGCAGGCTTTATTCTAGCCAATGGAGCACTGTCTGGTGGTGGAGAGGAGTATAAAATCCGAAAGAAGCTGATTGAAAATGGAGTAGTGGAAGCGATTGTGATCTTGCCAAGAAACATGTTTTATACAACGGACATCAGTGTCACGCTCTGGGTTCTCAACAACAACAAGAAGGAAAGAGTCATTCAATTGCCTGATGAAACCAGAAAGTACAGAGAAAGGAAAGATGAAATTCTTTTCATGGATTTACGACAGGAGGGAGAACCCTTTGAAAAGAAATACATTCAATTTTCACCTGAGCACATAGGCAAGTTTGCCAAGACCTATCACAGCTGGCAACAAACAGGAAGCGACTATCAAGATCAACCTGAATACTGCTATTCTGCTTCCATCGATGAAGTAAAAGGTAAAGATTACTCGCTCGTACCGAGTAAATACATTGAATTCATCAACCGTGATGAAAACATTGATTTTGATACTAAAATGGCTGCTTTGCAAACAGAGTTTAGCGACTTACTACGAGCAGAGGATCAATCAAAATCTGATCTGTTAGGAGTTTTTAAAGAACTAGGATATGAGATCAAGTTATAAGCGACTCGGTCCATATATCCAACCTGTAGATATCAGGAATAAATCACTAGAAGTGGATTTGCTTTTGGGTGTTAGCATTCAAAAAATACTGATGCCCTCCATCGCAAATACGGTAGGCA
>JABSPG010000626.1 GCA_013214445.1 Ekhidna sp.
GTTTGATGTACTGAGGAAATACGCCGTAAGGATTTGCAGCACTGACTCCAGGAGCAATACCTGCAGAAAAAATATCAAGATCTAACGTGACGCAGACATGATCTACTTGCTCCAGAAAATGTAAGATCTGAGCATTGAGTTCTTCATAGGATTCAGACAAAAGTTCGTCCATTGTTATGAAAGACTGGTTTCTCTGACGCATCAACTCAAACATTGAAGCAATATTTACCGCCGGATTAATCCCAACAGGAAGGTAACTGAAGCGATCCTCATATTCATCGAATAGCTGCTTTGCCCAACTCCCAGAGTGTGCACCTTGGGGATAATCCCTCAAATCAAAATGTGGATCAAAATTGATCACACCAACTCTACTGTCTAGATAGTAGTCTAAAGCTCCCTTCACATGGCCGTAGCTTATCTCATGACCTCCGCCCATCAGAATGGGGAAATTTTCCATAGAAAAGAGCTTTCTAGTATAATTAGAAAGTTCATCCTGTGCTTCTTCTAGCCGGTCTCCACTGACAATCACATCTCCTCCGTCATGTACCTTTCCTTCTGAGAAATGAACGGCAAGGTTTACCATGGCTTTACGAATAGCTTCCGGGCCATTCACTGCACCCACTCTCCCTAGATTTCTCTTTACTCCCAAGTCTGAGCAGAATCCAAGAAAACAGATTCCTGCTTCCAATCCTTCATTTAAGTTTACAGCCTTCACTACTTGATGCCAAACATCACGCTTAGAACCCGGGTCTTGACGACCCTTCCAAAGAACCTGATCTCCCTTTTTATACATCTTTTACTCGTTTACCGTTCTTCCAAACCATATTTGGTTTGACCTTTCCTTGATTGTAAAGAATCTCTCGATAGTCGTCGAACGGAAAGGAAATAAAATCTGCTAGTTGACCGGTAGCGATGCGCCCACGATCGGAGAGGCCAAGGGCTTTTGCTGCTCGAAAAGTAATACCTGCAAAAATTTCTGCAGAGCTCAACTTCTCATAAATACCTATGACCGAAGACTGCACCAATAAATCCCCCATAGGAGCAGACCCTGGATTCCAATCTGTTGAAATAGCTACGGATGCTCCTGCATCTAACAATTTTCGAGCTGGCGTAAAGTTCATGCCGAGCCCCATACTAGCGCCAGGTAGCGCAACAGCAACTGTATCAGAATTTGCTAATAATTCTATCTCTTTTTCAGTACTGGCTTCCAAATGATCGGCACTCTTGGCACCAAGCTTCACTGCGATATCACTACCTCCAGTATGAAACTGATCTGCATGAATCGTCAAATCAAAACCCTGTGCTTTAGCTGTTTTTAAATACTCGTAAGCTACATCTTTTGGGAAGGCCGATGGCTCCACAAATGCATCAATGCGCTTAGTCAGCCGATTCATCTTCAATCTTGGTAGCAGCTCTTTTTCTATATGCTGGAGAAAAGCTCTCTTGTCGGAAAATTCCTTAGGACAAACGTGAGCAGCTAAGCAAGTAGGAACTAAGTCCACAATCAACCGGTCGTTTCCTTTGCTAATAACCTCCAAAATTTTCAGCTCATTTTCGACATCTAAACCATACCCACTTTTTACCTCGATGGTTGTCACTCCATCATCTAAATGCCGATTTGCTCTTGTGATTAGATCATTCAATAATGCCTCTGCACTAGCGGATCTTGTCTTTGCTACTGAATCAAAAATTCCACCCCCTTGCTCCAAAATGCTTTCATAAGTGGCGCCAGACATTCGCATGGTGTAGTCTCTCGATCGAGTACCTCCCCAGACCAAATGTGTATGACAATCAACGAGACCGGGAATCAAAATTTGATCTGTTTCTATCAATGAAATCTTTCTTCCCTCCTTGGCTAACTCATCAAACTTTCCAACCGAAACAATCTTTCCCTCTTCTATTATCACCCCTCCCTCTGATACAATTCCCATTTGATCATCTGTCAGTGCTCCTTTAATTGGTGTACTTTCTAGCGTGATGATTTCTCTAAATGGTCCGATAAGTTCCGACATGGTATGATAATTGAATTGAATACAAAAGTTAGCATTTTTGCACTTTGTATCACTAATCCTTACCATCATGAAAAAATACTTGCTTAGCCTTTTACTGTTGGGTACTCTTCAAATTGGCTTTTCTCAGTGGGGCAGTTTCAATCTATCTTTTGGCTTACCTCAAAACGCATTTCGTGAGAATACTGATGCTACAGGATTTGGAGCAGATCTAACCTTTGGGATACCATTTCAAAAAGGATTCCCCGTGTCTGTCGGTCTCGATTTTAATTATATGGTCTATGGATTTAATTCTGAAAGATTAGATCTATTTGCTGATGTTACCGCTCAAGACGGCACCCTAATTACTAGATTGGACATCCCTTTAAGAGTGGTAAATACCAATAGCCTATTCGGTACACACGTTTTAGTGCGGGCGATTGCTCCATTTGAGCTTGTTCAACCATACGGCGAGGCTTTAATAGGATTTCGATACATCTCCACAAACACCCGAATTGAAGATCGGTCTGACGAACGAAGATGGGCTCGCAACCCAGATGATTCAGACTTAATCTCAAGACAGACGGTGCTTGATGACTGGATATTTAGCTACGGATTTGGTGGCGGTTTTCTCATAAACCTGGGATCGAACTTCTTTTTGGACATCAGAGCCGACTATTTTCAAGGACAGAGAGCTAAATACTTTGATGGAGAGGATACAGAATCATGGG
>JABSPG010000627.1 GCA_013214445.1 Ekhidna sp.
CACACAGCAAAAGCAATGGAACTCTCAGTGGTTCAATAATCCATGGTTTATAGCCAATGAATACAATAGGGGTTGGTTTAGAAACTCCTCATACGGTCAATTAAACCTGAATTATAATATTACTGAAGGGCTGAATTTCACCGTTCGCTCAGGTTTCAGTTACTATTCACTGTTGCAAACCGAGAAAGAGCCCATTAGTTACCTAAGAGGCTTCAATGACCTCTCAATCGGTAATTACTTTGTTACGAATGAGTCCAATTACAATTTCAATACGGACGCTGTTCTTGGCTACACTACGGCTATCACAGATGAAATCAAGGTTACTGCGAACATTGGTGGTGCTGTTCGTGATGCACAATACCTGCAGTCAGGGATTTATACAGACGGACTAATAGTTCCCTCATTTTACAATATTGCAAACTCGGCCAATCCTATTGTTGGTGAAAACCGGGATGCTACAGAACGAGTATCTTCCTTATACGCTACGGTGGATTTTGAAATATACAATGCGTTCTTCTTAGGATTTACAGGAAGAAATGACTGGGTGTCGACGCTTCCCATCGAAAACAATTCTTTTTTCTATCCTTCGGTCAGTGCCAGCGTGGTGATATCTGATTTGTTGGATGTTCCCGAGTTCTTATCGTTTTTAAAAGTTAGATCCTCATTTGCACAAGTAAGTGACGGACTTATTGATAATGATCAGGGGTTAAGTAATCGTCCATACAACCACATCATTGCATACAATGAAGGTTCTGGATGGAATAATGTTAATTCTGTCGATTTTCCATCCGTCAAAATCAACCCAGATCTAAAACCTGCAACGTCCAGAACATGGGAAGTGGGGTTGGATGCCAGATTCTTCGAGGGTAGACTTGGACTGGATGTAGCTTATTACAATATACTGGACTTTAATAACATCATAGCCGTTCCCGTATCGGAGGCTTCTGGCTTTTCTTCGAGACTAGAAAATGGCGGAGAGTTTAGAAGAAGGGGTATTGAGATTCTACTTTCTGGAACACCCATTCAAACAGGAGATTTTCGTTGGGATGTGAGCACTAATTGGACGCAGTATCGAAGGTTTTTGGAAAAATCACCTGACGGCTCGGGTAGGCTAAACAACATTGATGAAGGTGATCGAATGGATGAAATATGGGACGAGTCCTTTATGAGAACTCCAGGTGGTCAATACATTATCCAAAATGGATCGCGGGTTCCTGATCCTTTTTTAAGGAATGTTGGATTCGATGATGCTGATTGGGTTTTTGGTGTACAACAAACATTTACTTACAAGAACTTGAGTCTTGGCATTTCTGGAGATGGACGAATTGGCGGTAAGATTCTATCTGTAACAAATTCTGAAATGTTTTGGTCGGGCACACACCCCGAAACTGTACGACCTGAAAGAGACGATGCAAATCAAGGGATTGCTAGCTACGTAGATCCCGGAGTGGTGGTAGTTGGAGGCTCAGCAGAGTATGATGCATTCGGAAATATCACCAGTGATTCACGAGTTTATGCTCCCAACACCACACCTGTGAACTATATCTCATGGGCCAAGAACAATTACGGCTTTGAGGAGTCGTATGCTGATTTTTACTATGACGAGACTTTCTTCAAGTTGAGAGAAGTGATACTCACGTATCGTATTCCAAGCGCACTTCTGCTAGGTACTTTTATCCAGGAAGCCAGTGTTTCTTTCGTTGGACGAAATCTGTTGCTGTTTTCTGGTGTGCCACAGATTGATCCCGATCAGGGCTTTGATGATCAATTCCAAAGCCCATCCACACGAAATTTTGGATTTAACGTAAACTTTAAATTCTAAGTCATGAAGAAGATTATCATAGCACTTTTATTCGCTGGTCTCGTATCTTGTGATTTCGATCAGTTTCAGGACGACCCTAACCGGACTACTGAAGCTAACCCTAGTCTTTTGTTGACGAATTTGATCGTTACATCCTTTAATAATCTGGATATTTCAGCTCAATTGGCGAGCCGAATGATGGTCTGGGTTGATGGTCAGGATTTGAATCAATACTACAATTGGAATCGATCTGGTTTTGGAGCGTATAATCAACTCCGACAGACGGTGAAGATGATTGAAGAAGCCGATAGAACTAGTTTGCCTAACTACACCTCATTAGCAAAATTCTTTCAGGCGTTTCATTACTATCAACTTACCATGACGTTTGGAGATGTTCCATTTAGCGATGCATTGGGTGGATTTGATGAACAGTATTTTCCAACCTATAGCGGCCAGGAAGATGTATTTATTGGGATTTTAGCGCTGTTGGATGAGGCAAACGAAGAATTGAGAATCAATGCAGATCAGCCAGATATATTGGGTGATGTACTTTATAATGGTGATATCATGTTGTGGCGTAAGGCCATAAACTCTTTTCGTTTGAGGGTCTTGATGACGCTATCAGGGAAGGATGGTAACAGTAGGATCAATGTGAGTGAGAGTTTTAGAGGCATTGTTGAAGATCCTGTCACATACCCGATCATGAGCAGTAACGATGACAACTTGGCTTTAGCGCATTTTGATGTTGCGGGAAGCAGATATCCCTATTTTAATAATCAGAACTTTAAAGTAGCCTATCCATTGGAAAGGACCTTGGTCGATCTCATGCGTGATCGCGAAGATCCTAGATTGTTTAGCATAGCGGATCCAAATAGCGTGAGCGTAGATCCAAGTTCTTTTGATTCCTATGGTGGT
>JABSPG010000628.1 GCA_013214445.1 Ekhidna sp.
ATGATACGAATACGCTCAATTTGATAAGGGTTTATGGCTATGGCTTCTTTGCTGCTTATGGTACTCCATCTAATAATAGGAGCGCCTGATGGGAATCTTGATGGATGGTGCTGATTCGCACGTTGATTTGTTCTTGTCGGACAAATACATCTGGAATATACTCGATGAAGTGCTCCTTCAGCGTTTTGAATCTATTGTAGTCGTCAAGCAGATAGTTATAATCCCATGCGATAAACTGTGGACTGTTCTTTATCATGGACACAACCGAGTCTGTCTTTATTTCATGGTAAGCATTTTCTACCTGGATGTGAACACTTCTTTCTTTTAGATCTTTGATTCTAATGGAGTCTAATAGAACTGGTGAAAAATCCAATGCTGGATACTGATTGAGGAACGGAGATTCAATTTCAACCGAAGTATTGGGGTCAGTTGTGGAGACATGAATCTCATATGCACTCTGTGGCAGGTCTTCCATATCTATGGAGAAATTGCCAGCCTCATTAGTTCGATCGTTTCGCACTTGTAAGCCTTCACCTGGAATGCTTAGACTGACTAAAACATTTTCTTTCTTTGGTGTAATCTTTCCATCTACAAAATGCCCTTTGTATTCCGGTAGTTTCTCAACCTGATCAAGGAGCGGTTTTCCTTTGGGAAATCTCCATTCAGAAAATGAAACAGCATTCTTCACCTCCGACCAATGCTCAAGCATAATTGGTTTCTTCACGTTGCGGTAGTTTTCAAACTCTGTGCTTGAGTAGGTAGGACTTTTAGCATCTGTTTTTCTTACAGAAACCGAGAATGAACCAGCCAATTCATTGGGTAGTTCCCAGGTAATTGAAGTTCGGGTACTAAAATTTTTGCTTTGTTCGGATTTGATTATTTCATGATTTAATGATCGATGGAATATCAGTTTAGCATTCAACTCCATTTGATTTTGAAGGAGAAGGATTTTGTAAAATCCTGTCTTAAGATCTGCTTTTCTAACTACATGTGAAGTGCCACGCGTCGCATCTTCAGAAAGTAGCAGGTTTTGACCCTCAGTCATTATGATTTCGGTATTGGCTGGTGGAGCACCAGAGACTCGTATCAGGTAATCATTCGTACGCTCTTGGATGGAAATACCGGCTGCTACATAATGTTTAATCGGGAGGTCGAAAAAGGATAAGCTTCCTTGACTGTCTTCTAAAATGATTTTGTATTTCTGATCTCTACTTCGGTATTTAAGTATGAGCCAAAGTTTTTCATCCACCGGGTATAGGCCAACAGTTGGTAATTCCCTGTAGGAATCAAAGAGGAGATAAAGAAACTACCACCACCTCGACCATCCTGCAGTTTGATTTTTTGCTGGAAAACAGTCGTTTCATTCTCGCCTATCAATTCAACGTAGAGAATTTTACTTAGATCGGATGGTAGGTTTGTCAATTTACTTTTGCAGTAGGCGGAGAAGAGCAAAGTTTCACCTGATACTAAGGTGTGTGCATTTAGATGCAGATAGACATCCTCTTGCACGTTTTTCTGTGTAAAGGATAATTGAATTATCACAAAAGAAATGAACAACGATATGATACTTCGCTTAATCATTCGATCCAATAATCAGGAGGTACCGTACTAGCAAAAGAATTACATGCGCCACATAGAAGATTAGTAATGCCAATGAACTGATCCGGAGGCGAGCCAAAGATTGAGTAGATCAATTGTGATTCAGGGGAGACTACACTTTGCAATGAATCTAAAGGTATCAAGATAGGATCACTGCATGGGAATGGATAGCCAGGGCGGGAAAAACGTTCGTCTAGTTCAAAATAGTTGAAGAAGGTAAGTTTCTCTGAAACACCAGAAACTTCAAAAAATCCCAATACTGGCTCGTTGGGATCATTCACATTAAACATATTACCAAATACAGATCCTACTTGCCTGTCAAAAAGGGACCCGCTGGCTTGATTGTTTTCCGTGATGCGATCATAGAAGAGGTAGGCACTTTCTGAGATGGCGTATTGACGAATGTTTATCGCGTATCTATCTCTTAGCTGCGCTTGGTTTTCGGACAAAAACCTGATCGGAAATTCTTGAACTTTATTTAGGGAAGAATTTATGGTGGATTCGAATAATAGTTCTCTTGACTTTCGGGTGACGAAGCAGGGATGACGAGTCTCTTCCAATGGCACTATCTGTCCTTCATTATTAAACTTCAGCACGGCTGGAAAAGGGGGTACAATTTTGTATGCTTCTTCATAATCGTATCTGAAGTACTTGGTTCGATTATTTTCAATCAGTTCGGAATCAATGAAAAACTGAATTCCTCCAACAAAGCCTCGATTTTCCGGGTCAGGCTGTTCGGAAAAAGATCCAAACACATTATCGATTGCTGGCGCAGCTAGCAGCTCTTGACTCTCCGTCTCATAGCGATTTTCTCCAATTTCTACGATGAGTTTATATGCTTTTCCCACTTCTCCTTGCAGGTTTACAGGCGATTGATATATCGTATCGCCTGAATTGATAAATGGGTACAATCGTCCATCGCTATCTTCAACCGAAACACGCGCATCATCAATAAATGTTGATCGCTCCTGATCAAAAGGATAGGTATAACTCAATCTAATAAAATAGGGGCCTTGACTGTCGTGTAATGCCCCATCTACCACGAGGATTTGCTCTTCTTCAGCCTCAATGTCCAGATCAAAGCTCTTTACGCAGGCGGCCAGCATAAAAAGTAGG
>JABSPG010000063.1:0-6110 GCA_013214445.1 Ekhidna sp.
AGATATTCTCATGGATAGCT
Organism: Ekhidna sp.; assembly: GCA_013214445.1. Taxonomy (GTDB): domain Bacteria; phylum Bacteroidota; class Bacteroidia; order Cytophagales; family Cyclobacteriaceae; genus Ekhidna. The sequence goes on from JABSPG010000063.1 coordinate 21, forward strand.
GTTTTCATCCTCATCATTGCGTGCATCAACTACATGAACTTGTCAACTGCCCAAGCTTCCCGAAGAATAAAAGAAATTGGTGTGAAGAAAGCCATAGGTGCCAACAGGAAAGAACTGATCTTTCAATATTTCAATGAGAGTATGTTTATTACCTTTCTGTCCCTGATACTAGCGATTGGCTTTGTTGCCTTACTCCTTCCCTCCTTTAATGTTATTACCGGAAAATCATTGACCCTGGCTAAGGCATCACATCTCTTCTTGCCCGCATTGGTATTCGCGATGATTACCGGTTTTGTCTCAGGTATTTATCCTGGCCTTTATCTTTCTGGATTTAAACCAGTATCGGCGCTCAAAGGAAAAACGGAAAGCAAGTCAGGCGGACTCTGGTTTCGCAAAGGGCTTGTTGTTTTTCAGTTCACTGCTTCAGTAGCCCTCATCATTTCTGTGATCGTCATATACCAGCAGATGAATTTTATGAGGGAAACTAATTTAGGCTATGATCAGGAGCATTTGATTTCTTTCAATCGAGAAGGAAAATTATATGAAAGTGATGCGAAAGCTTTTATGGAGGAAGTGAAAAACCTAAGCGGTGTGGTGCATATGTCTTACCTCTGGGGACAACTGCCAGGGCGAGTGAGTGGCGGGAGCGCCATGCAATGGGAAGGTATGGATAGAGAAGCCTCAAGAATTGACTTTAGCTTCATTGAAGGAGGTTATGATATGGCTAAAGTGCTAGGCGTTGAATTCAAAGAGGGACGCTCATTGTCTGAAGAATTTGCCACAGATGAGGTGGCGGTAGTCTTGAATGAATCGGCTGCAAAAATCATTGAGTATGAGAATCCTGTTGGTAGAAGGTTTTACAATGGCAATGACGTAGGCCAAATTGTGGGTTTGGTAAAGGACTTCCACTTCGATGGACTGCACGAAGAAATCGGTCCCTTCTTTTTCATGTATAGCGAGGATGGAGACCGATTCATGGCAAAAATCCAGGGAGAAAATCAGATGCAAACCATTAGGGCAATAGAAAAGCTACATGAAGCCTTTAATCCTGGGTATCCCTTTGAATTCAATTTTGTTGATGATAGCTATCAGCAGCAGTATCTGGAGGAGCAGCGAGTTTCGAAGCTTGCTAAGTATTTTTCTGCAATCGCCATTACCATCTCGTGCCTGGGTCTATTGGCGCTTACTGCTTTTAGTACACAAAGAAGGTTTAAGGAAATTGCCATCCGAAAAGTATTGGGTTCCACAAACCTTAACATCATGCAGCTCCTGTCAAAAGAGTACATTCTATTGGTTCTTTTGGCCATCCTTATTGCAGTACCCATCAGCTTCTATCTGATGAAAAGTTGGCTAGAGGGGTTTGCTTACAGGATTGAGCTACAGCTGATCTACTTTGTACTATCAAGTTTGCTGATTTTGTTCATAGCATCTGTGACGATCATGGGCCAGATCACAAATGCAGCTCGGGTGAATGTAACGGAAAGTCTGAAGTCAGAAGGTTAGGAAAGATTTGTAGTGGTCAAGTTAGCTAGCTCTATCTTTAGAGATAGTTAGCCGTTTTCAAACACTAGTTCAATCACCAGATTATTTAGACTCTTCTCCTTCCATGCATTGCTTAGCACGGTTTGATTCCGAAGGAGTTGAAAATGGATATTTCTTAGAGTGACTCAGCTCAACACGTTGGCAATCTTGCGAATTACTTCATCCATCTTATGAATATTGTCTTTCAATTCATACATATCTATGTTTTCATCGTCTGTCTTCATCTCTACCAGTGCGATGATATTGGCGATTGGAGCCCTGACGAGGTGTGCATTGATAAAGGAGAACTCTAAAAGACGTTTATTCTTTTCCTCTAGTTTTTTGGTTCGTTCGATGACATCTGCCTGCAGATGATTTCTTTTTTCTTCAATTTTTTGTTGGTTCCTAACCAGCAGGTTTTCCTGAGCCTCCAACCGTGCATTTAGCTTCTCCAGCTTATCATTATTTGTTCGCAAGGTTCTTTCTTCCAAATCCAGATTTCTTTTGAAAAAAAAGAGTGCCACGCTTAGAAAAAGTGGGATGATGAAATAGTCAAAATGTGGATCTCTTTGAACTTGCGAGTAGTCAATATTTTCTATTGGCATATAGATAACTAATACGATTAGTAGGATGCTAAACAATAGCTTAGTTCTGCCGACTGTGAGTAAGAGGATAGCTGTACTGAGAAGCTGGAAGGCGTATCCCATTCCTCCCTGATATCCAGAACTATAGGGCAACAAGCCTACAAAAGACCCAAGCATTAACAGACAGAAGAATAGGATGACTTTTTTCTGATACTTTCTTTTAATCAGAAAATATAGGAACCCCGAGCAAAATGCAATGAGAATAGCTTGGACAACTTTGAATATTAGCTGCTCATTGAATAATATATTGATGGGGAAAAACAGCAAAGCAATCATTAAAGCGACCATTGCATAGCGTTCCTCTTTAGTATAGCTATTTAGCCATCTGCTTTTAATCATAGCTCCCATCTTTAAGTCTCTTAGTTAATTTCTCGACCTCTTCCTGTAGTCGATTTCCTGAGCTGATGAGCATTTCGGTTATTTGATCATCATAAGAAGACAAATCTTTGATCTGTCTGATCGTTTGCTCGTAGGGCTTCACCAGCTCAACTAATACGAGGTTCATGTATTCCTCAATCGCTTCATTTTGTTCTTGCAAAGCCTTTGTCCGTTCAAGGACCTTCTCCTCCAACTCATCCCTTAGCGATTCAAGACTAACATTCTGGACCTTCAATTCTTGGTTACCTTTTTCGAGCGCATTGACTTTGGTTTCAAGTGAATGAGTGGTTTCCTTTAACTGTAGCCTTCTCTTATCATAGAAGTTTTTGCTAATGTTTATCAGTAGGATCACAGCCAGTGAGATAAAATAAAATGTTGTAGGACTTTCATCTGTATTTTCAATTGAACGACTCCCCATTTCTTTCACTAAGAACAGCGATAGGCCGACACCTCCAATAAGAAATAGGTTAAAGACAACCAACGAACGATTGCGCATGGTTAGATTGATGATGATTAAAACAGCGTAGATGGTCAGTTCATTGGAACCGGTTAGGCCACCGTACTGATAAAGGCCAATACATACCAAAATTGTTAGCGGGACAAAGAATAACCATCGGATCCAAATATCCCTCGCATGGTAAAGCACCATCATGAAGCCAGAACCAAAAACAACTAAAGCGGCTAGGTCAAGGAATAAATCACCGTACGAAATGTGGGGGGAATTATCAAGCGAAAGCTCCAGAACGGCACGTAGTAGGCCAATGATCATCACTGCCTTGAGTACACTTCTCTCGAATGAACTAAGCGTTGATTGCATGATAGGGTGATTAGTTAATGAAATTAGTTAAAGAGAATTGGATATGAAAATGATTTTCCATTTCCTGACGATCAGGAGCTTGATTTCACATCCTTCACTTCTTTCCCTCCAAAAAAGATAACTTACATCCAAATTCAACAGACATGAAAAAAACAACCATCCAATCAGTTTGCCTGGTAATGGCAATGATGCTAATACAGGCTTGTACTCCTCCAAAAAAAGCTGAGATCAATGAAGATGTAGATGAAGGTTCTAATCTTAAGGAGGCTTTGACCTTTTTTGTCTCATTTGACAGTGGTGATAGCTGGACGCATATAGGCATTACGTATGAAGGTTTAGGAGGCGAATCCAATACGTTTGCACTGTATCTCAATGGTGAAAAGATGGGTGATATCAGTGGAGTCAATGATCCTTTCAGCTGGGATTTGGATAATGCCAAGATCTATCTTGGTCTGAGCTACATTGGTGCAATGGATGAAGTAGCGATTTTCAATAGGCCACTTTCTGAAGCAGAGATCAAAGAAGTATATACATTAGCCGGAGGTATTAAATCCATATTATAAGTTACTCCTAGCGATTAGGTGTAGCTGTTGTACCCATGGGAACTTATGATGTGGTTTAATGCGTTGAACCTTCAACTAATTGATCGATCAAAAAGGATACTTACCTTCAAGTGGACCCAGATTTCTACGAAGTGATTGATGCAGTAAATGGTAAGGAAGAGTCATTTAAGGTCTTTTACTTTGACGAGCATGAATCTGTTCAAGATGCTATTGGTATTACCATGACCTTGCAAAAGACTAGTGAAGGAGAGTTTCTCGTACTTGAAAATAAATGGGTAAGACTAGATCGCATCATTACCCTCAATGGAAAGGTTGGACCCTCCTACGAAGCATATGATGCATACGCCAATGCCTGTCTTTCATGTCAGGCCGGATATGATAGCTAGCCGTTGAAACAAGATGTGTTAGATACTAATTGTGATTTTGAATTTAGTATTCAATTTCAAAGGCTATGGTGCTAACGCGCTTACTGATGGTGCCATCCGACTCTAACTGCTCCAGAACCATCTTTTGTGCTTCAGGAGATTGAAATACCTGTTTCAGGTTTTGAATGGGTGCCATTAGCGACCAGATAGCAGCGTCTCGCTGTTCTAACTCTTTAAAATTCCAGCGAGAAAGCTCCTTCTGTAATTGATCAGCCATCGCTGATCGATTCGCTATCCGTTGTGCATTGGTAACAAACCTTGAATCGGTTATCATCCATTTGAGATCAAGTGCCGTGCACAGCTGTTCAAACTGCTTTTGTGTTCCGGTGGTTAGCATTACCGGCAATATGTCTTTGGTTTGCAGCACATCTCCGTACGGAGCAATGTTCGGATGCTTGCTTCCTTTCCGCTCTGGTAGCACACTCAAGTTGAGCCAATTTGCAGCCTGGTTCGCAAGCGAAGCAATACTTGCTTTGTTGAGTGATACATGTACCTCACTGCCCTGCTTGCCTCCTGATTGTGATCGCTTAATCATTGCGATTAAAATCCCTTCTTTCAGTTGATGTGCCGCTAGGATGTCAATCAAGGCAACTGGTAGTTTGGTCGGTGGACTACTTTCATCTCCATTCATATAGACCCAGCCTGTCTCAGCTTGCATCGAAACATCGAAACCAGGCCTTCGATCATGTTTTCCATAGGCTGATATGGAACCATAGATAAGTGCTGGATTGATGGCTTGCAAGGTTTTATAGTCCATGCCCAGTTTTTCTGCAGAGCCGTGTTTAAAGTTGGAAATAACAATGTCCATTTCTTTCACCCACTCATGCACCTGTCTCCTAACCTGCTCTTCACTTAAGTCGACCAGATGAGTTTCCTTATTCCAGTTTACAGAGTAATAGTAAGCAGAAGCTTCTTTGTCAGGATGCTCAACACTCATCTTCCAGCTTCTTGTTACGTCACCTCCAGTATGCACGTTTTCAAGCTTAATCACTTTTGCACCTAGTTCGGCGAAAAACATGCCTACCGCTGGTCCGGCCAAGACGCTAGACAACTCCAGTACTTTCATATCGGCAAAGAGGGTGTTGTTGATTCCATTCATGTTGGTAAATTAATGTGTAATAGTGCTTTGAGTTGATCAAAAAGTCTAAATCCACTATCTTCAGTATTCTAAACCTACCCTACTACTATGAAATACAAACTGGAGATTAAATGGGCCTTGATTTTTGTGGCCATGACACTCGCTTGGCTTATCATGGAACGTTTGCTAGGTTTTCATGATGAAAAAATCAGTTCACACCCCATTATTACAAACTTCATCTTTATTCCTGCTGTGATAGTTTATGTTTTGAGCTTTCTGGATAAAAGGAAAACGGATTTTGCCGGCTCAATGACCTACAAGCAAGGGTTGATTTTTGGTTTGTTTGTCACTGCGATTGTCACCTTTTGTGTACCGATAACCCAATCCATTATTTCTTTTGTGATCTCTCCTGGCTATTTTGAGAATGCGATTGCTTACTCCGTAGCACAGGGTGAGGTGACTCGGGAAGAGGCGGAAGCATTCTTTAACCTCAAGAGCTATATTATTCAAGGAATGATCGCTACACCGGTGATAGGAACTGTCACCTCAGCAATCGTCGCAATTTTTACTCGAAAACACAGCTAGCTTTAATCTGTTTTGGTAAACACAAATACATCTAAATCAACTGCACCTAATAAAGGGATTTAAAGTGCTGTAAAACAGC
>JABSPG010000063.1:6120-9469 GCA_013214445.1 Ekhidna sp.
TATGAGAAGTGTAGGTTAGGTCATAATAATCTCAATCAATATGATAAAAACACTCAAATTCACAGAACTATCGGATAGAAGTCCTGCTCATTATCAAGTCAATGGATTAGATCTTGTCATGATCCGATATGATGAACAGGTATCGGTACTCTATGGAAGATGCCTTCATCGTGGTGCGCTCATGTCGGATGGTTACATCGATGGAGACAACATCATATGTGGTGTTCATGGCTGGGACTATCGTTATGATACGGGTGTTTCTTCATACAATAATGAAGAGGTGCTACATAAGTTTACTTCGGAAATCAGGGATGAATATGTGTGGGTAGATGAGACTGAGATAGCTGATTTCGTAGAAAATAATCCACAGCCATTCAATCGAGATGAGTATTTAGGACAATACGCAGACACACATCCGGAGAGTACAGAACCATATACGAGTTACATCAAAGAGCTTTCAAAAAATGGTTTACGCAATTTTGGTCATCATGGGCCATCAGAAGCGATGGGTGTTGACCGTAATACTTTACCAAAGTGGGAGGATATCCAGTTTTTACCAGCTCAGTTGGCAAGTAGACCTTTGTTGGACGGAGATGAAGTTGGGACCGATGTGGTTATTGGCCCAAATGCTAAAAAACCACTTCGATTAGACATTCCGGTCTTCGTATCTGATATGAGCTTTGGAGCACTGTCTCGAGAAGCAAAGATCGCTTTTTCTAAAGGAGCAGAATTAGCTGGGACTGGTATCTGTAGTGGCGAAGGCGGAATGCTTCCCGAAGAGCAAGCCAATAACTCTCGCTACTTGTATGAACTGGCATCAGGAAAATTTGGCTTCTCACTAGAGAAAGTCAAGAAAGCGCAGGCCTTCCATTTCAAAGCTGGACAAGGAGCTAAAACTGGCACTGGAGGCCATCTTCCAGGCCATAAAGTGACAAAAGAAATCGCCGAAGTGCGTGGACTTAACGAAGGAGAGACAGCCATATCCCCAGCAGCATTTCCTGACTTAAAAACATCTGATGATTTTAGAAAGGTTGCTGAAGAGGTCAGGGAAGCAACGGGTGGCATTCCCATAGGATTCAAGATTGCTGCCAGTCATGTGGAAGCAGATATTGATTTTGCACTCGAAGTTGGGGTGGACTACATCATTCTGGATGGCAGAGGTGGTGGTACAGGCTCTGCACCCACCATACTGAGAAACAACATTAATGTACCTACCATACCTGCACTTGCACGAGCAAGAAAACATCTGGACAAAGTGGGTGCAGTTGGTATCTCTTTAGTTATTACGGGTGGCCTCCGTGTTGCAGAAGATTTTGCTAAAGCGATGATGATGGGAGCTGATGCAATCGCAGTGTCTAATTCCGCATTGCAAGCCATAGGATGTCTGGGTATGCGGGCATGCAGTTCTAACAATTGCCCGGTGGGAATTGCTACGCAAAAGGAGCATTTGCGTCAGCGAATTATTATTGAAAGCTCCGCGAAGCAACTGCATAATTTTTTTGATGCAAGCACCGAGCTAATGAAAGTGGTAGCAAGATCTTGTGGACATGACCATCTATCCAAATTTAATTTCAATGATCTCAGTACCATGAGCTTTGAAATGCATAGACTAACAGGGATTCCATTTGCAGGAGGTTAATAAAACCTGATTTAAATTCAATTTATGACAGGAGGGATTTTGACAGTAGGAAAGGAAAACCTCATTACAAACAAGCTATAAAAGTTCGTGTTGTCTGCAGGGTTGTCATTCTTTTAAGATCTTTACTCGGATCAGTTGTTGGTCTAATCCTATCAACTCAAATACATAAATTCCATTAGCTAGATTTTCAACTGAAATTATATTCCTTTTTGATTTAAAGAGTCTTACCCCTTCTAGGTTGTAAACGATGACAGATTCAAAATTCTTCCAGTCTATTGTAACACTCTTCTGTGTTGGATTTGGATAGATATTTATGTTTCCTATTTCTGTACTTGCAGCCAATAACTCACTGTCGGTATTTGCTACGATCGAAATCGGACTATCTTTGGCCTTATTGCCACTTGGATCCTTAACACCAATAGTGAAAACGTAAGTGGTGTTTGGTATTAATTCATCAAATGTAAGACTGTTCTCTATCCCAGACTCAGAAGAAACAACTTCTGTTTCAGCTTCGTGAGAAATATCAAAAATCACTTCCTGTGAATCGTCTTCGGCACTGAAGAAAAGTTCAATGCTCGTTTTTGTAATTAAACCTGGGAGTGCCATGAATCTCATTGGAGCCGTTGTATCATTTGGTTGCAAGGTCACTGCCTCAATACTAACTGGACTATTTTCTGCTTCATTGCCGCTTCGATCCTTCGCAAGGATGGTGAAAGAATAGTTTGTATTTGAATTCAAACTATCTATTACCATTGATTTCTCCTCTCCAGATGATGCTGCAGTACTTTCTTCTAATCCATCATGAGCTATTGTATAGACTATCTCACCTGAATCATCTTCTGCAAGGCATTTAAGTTCGATGCTTGACTCAGTAATTGATCCAAGCGACACACTAAAATTTCTAGGTGGCGTTGTATCTTCAGATTCGGAACAATCCGTTCCTATGGTGTATTGTAAATACTCAGTAACTGCAACTCCACCTGCAAAAGCAAATTTGCAAGCTACGCTTATTTGATTGCCAATGCTGTTGCCAGATAGAGTCGTCTTGAATCTTGAATTTGAAATAGCGTCCATCTCAACTTCAGAAAAGGGCTCCTCATTCCATAAATATGCTACTACTGCTGTCTTATCTTCGTCAAGTAAATCAACAGTAACAACCACATCATTTTCAAGGCTTTCAAAGGTGACTGTGTAGCCGACACTAAAGGATCCTTCAATAGATCTATTTGAGGTTTCAGAGCATATTGGTACACTAACAACCCTAATATTCACTCCATTTGAGAAACCTTCTTCTCCAGAGTCATCAGTTGCAACTGCGGTCAGATTGTAATCACCTTCTCTTGCATTTTTCCATAGGAAGTTGAACGGTTCACTAAAGTCTTCCCCTAAGAGTGAATCTCCTTTATAAAAACAGATCTTGTCAATATTTCCATCTAAATCACTTCCACTTGCTTCAATAAGAATCTCTTCCCCGATTCTAAAAACGCTATTTTCTACTGGTGAATTAATACCTACACTAGGTTTAGCATTCCCTGTTTCAGAAACGATAATAAGCAAATCATCAAAGGCTTCATATGCCCCGTCACTCACGGAAAGCTCAATACTGTAAATCCCCTTCGTCAAATTGGAAATAATAGGATTTTCAATTTGATCGTTAGAAAATTCTATAAAAGACGGCCCAGACAATTGCGTCCACTTGAACGACAATGG
>JABSPG010000063.1:9479-12503 GCA_013214445.1 Ekhidna sp.
ATGGCTCCTCATAAGGATCATAACTTCCAGAACCATTTAATTGTGCGGATTCATCCGGTAGTATTACATTGATATCTTCACCAGCATCTGCTATTGGTGGTCCGAAATCTAAATCCCCAGTTTTGACGAAAGCTAACTTGCCAAGGTTAAAACCTCCATCTTCAAATGATATCCTTAAGGTATGCTTTCCAGGCACCATATTGATCTCAGACACTACTGCAGAGAACCAGTTATTCCAACCACCGGTGTAAGGAACATAGATTTTATCACTAACAGGCTGACCCCTAATTTCCAAATGAAATGGTCCTCCTCCAGCAGGACTTGCTGAGGCATAACGATATTCAAGATCATATACGCCAGCATCTGTTACATCAATGGTACATTCAATCCACTCACCTCCAGAAATCCATCCTATAGTTGCTCCTTCATCATCAACCTCTATAGCATCGACTGATTCTTGAGATCGAAAACCACCCTCATTAACTATGGAAGCATCTGAATAGGATACACCTTGACCAATACCTCCTTCATAGTAATCATAGTGACCTGATTCGATGGTCCCAGGGACCGTGTGAGGAGTACCTTTGTATGGTACCTGCTGTCCTACTAAAACAGTGGAGACATTTGTTACGGTAAGCTTTTCATCCTTAAAAATTTTCGCGTAATATGCATGTCGTTTTGTGGTCAAATTGCTAGCAATCAATTTGTAAGGAACCTCCTCAGAAGTCCCAATCAATTCTCCCTCATCATAGAAGCTAACACTAGTTGGGTTCCCACCCGTCACTTGAACAGAGAGCTCTATACTACCACCCGGAAAAGCACTCTCAAAACTTGTTGTTATTTCTCCTGTTATTCCATTATCCAAACTGGTTGCCATAGAATTGGCAGGTACGTTTAACACATATCCAGTTGAAAAATTAACGTCAATTGATTCATTCGAATAGTTATGTGCGCTATATGTATACTGATCATTTTTTTTGAAAGCAACAGCCAAAGGATGATTTGCAGTGACAGTAGCATCTACCTGTCCCATGGCATTCATAGAGTGAAGCCAATAATAAGTTTGAGCGTCTGAAACACCGAATTTAAGATTTCGATCAGGATAGGATTCATATAATCGAATTGCTTTTTCAGGATCAATAAACGAAAGGTACTTCCACATGGTATCATGCCAAAGATTGACATTGTCGTCATTACTTAAAATACCCGTGTTGGTTTCAATTTCAGACCAAAGTTTATTTACATATTCTATTGAATGTCCTAGATACATAGATCCACCATGAATGGGGTATAACTCTATGCCGTACGACGCTTCAATATCACTTGTCCAAAAAGTTCCATTATCATAAGAATTACCCCAAACTCTTGAAACTAGTGAGTATGGATTTTCTGGAAATATCTCTTCATGAATATCAAACCAATACCCTTCGATCGCAGCTTGTTCAGTGGTGTACAAATAAATTCCTAGATCTCGAATTTCGGTATTTCCACTTACAGACCCCCAGTGGATCAATGATGTATTGAATTGCATACTCTCAGAGGTCGATTCCTGATCGTTTCCCTGCGGGAAAGTAGCGAAACCGTTTGCCCAGCAATGACCCGCGTATGGACTGAAGTTTCGCAAAAAAGGAAACATAGAGTCTGATCTGCTGGGACTTGCAGCGTCTCTAACAAGCAAATCAATCATTTGACCCCAGTCTGCAGACCAACCCGGCTCAAATTGTTCCATGAATGCTGCTGCATGAATGAAGTATCCCCAATGAAAATGGTGATCGTTGATATTGTGATCCTGACCATGACCGGCAGGATATCCAATCAAAGCAGACCATGCTTCATTATAATAGTATAAAAAAGCAATCTCATCCACCTCTGCTGTAAGCCAGTCTTCCAGCCGTTCCTTAACTGTTGCGATCATTTTATCTCTTGCTTTTTCCATTCCAATCTTATTGGCAATTCTAGCTGTTTGAATTAGTCTGTTAAGTAGCTGCCCCTCATTGTAAGAATCAGTCCAAGTGGATAATCTTTCATTTTCAAGTAATTCTACCTTCTTAAACAAGGTAGACAAATCAAATTCATTGCTGTAGTTAGACAAGTAAGGAAGTGTTGGAAGAATGCCATGAAAAAAGTAGACCGTACTAAATTGATTCCCATCAAGCATTTTTAACTGTCCGCGAATTGAATTGTATTCTTCTTCTTGAGGTGAGGGTGAATCTGAAGACAGATGTCGCCATTGATGAGGAAGTAACCCCATTAGGACATGACCATCAGTACCCTCTTTGATATCAACAGTCACTTCAAAGTCAGTTCTAAGTCTTGAAGATTCTTGATCATATGACCAATTAACCGATGTGTTAGTAGGAAATACGTAAGCATACTTTTGATACTTTTCTGCCAGTTCACTAACATTCGAAAGTTCCTGTGGCAACATAACCAATGACCAATAATCTAAGCCGTTAAGGGTTGAGGTATATACATTCCCATTCTTTGTCCAGGTGCTACCCTTTGGAGCATAGATGGCATAATTTGCTCCATTATCAGCATCTGAAAAAATGACCATTTCATCTTCAACGCTAACAGCTCCTTCATTAATCTGAATGGAAGCAAGCTCGTCATTTTGCTTCTCAAAATAAAGGAAAGGCATTCCTATACCAGCAGTTGCTTTAAACCTGGCACCCCAATCTATGGTCACGGTCCAATCTGAATAATCACTAACGGTAGCTTCTGATTCATTAAGATCTGAAGTCCCTACAACTAATGCCTCCGCATCCCCCTGCACCCCCCAAGGAATATAATTTATCACAAGTCCTTCTGATTTCGTTTTCATTGAAATTGGATAGTTGAAGAGATTATTTGCATGATTCTCCTTGACCAATTTTGACCACCAGTCATTTGTCGGCACGGGTTTATTTAGGGCAATTCCAGACAATTGAGGCAAACCAGAAGGGTATGAGTTTCTGCCAGCCTGATCAACTCCTGGAAAGTTTGTTGTATAGCTCCCATTTCCCACTTGTACGATTTGACTTT
>JABSPG010000629.1 GCA_013214445.1 Ekhidna sp.
CAGATTCTCCAGATCTTCTTCAAGAAGCTATCTAAGCACAGATCAAGATATAGACCCTACCGCCTTTTTGGATGATGATTACACTTCGCCTAGTCAATCCGTCGACAAAAAGGATGAAGAAAAGACCTCAACACTTGGAGTTGAGAAGGCTTCTACCAATGCAAAAGCAGCAGAGTCAGAAGGTACTGAAGAGCAAGCAGATACACCAAGCATAAAGAAAGCTAAGTCCGTTGCTAGAAGAAGAATAAGAAAAGCTACTACAAAAGATGTCCAAAGTGATTCTGGAGGACAAGCTGCAAAAGAAGACAATACTGATTCCAAGAAAGCTGTAAAAAAAAAAGTAAAAAGTGATACTGGAGGAAAAGCCGATAAGCAGGCAGCTGATCAAATCATTGACAAATTCATAAACGAGTCACCCTCTATTAAGTATCAAAGAAGTACAGAAAGCAAAAGCCAGGATCTTTCTGAGGAAAGCGGTTCTTGGGATCCAAACCTAGCCAGTGAATATCTGGCAGAGATCTATCTGAACCAAGGAAATAAAAAGCGAGCCATTGAAATCTATGAGGCTTTAAGCTTGAAATATCCAGAAAAAAAATCTTACTTTGCTGACTTAATTTCAAAGATTGATTAAATGTACGGAATACTAGTAACCCTGATTTTGATTGTAGCGGTATTATTAATTTTGGTGGTGTTGGCACAAAATCCTAAGGGAGGAGGTCTTTCCAGTCAATTTGGCGGGTCTGGAACTTCTCAGCTAATGGGAGTAAAAAAGACTGGTGATTTGCTAGAGAAATTAACTTGGGGTTTCGCAATTGCACTCCTAGTTCTTTCAGTATCTACGAACTTTATTCAAACAGACACGGGTGACAATGTTATTTCATCTCCAAACATAGAAAATGCACAAGGCGCTCAACCAGTCATTCCTCAAGGAATAGAGCCCGCTGAAGGAGATGCTGGTTTGGAAGGTTTGATTGAAGACAATGCTTCTACTGAAGCTGATTCAAGTTCAAATTAATCTACTCGCAATCTGCATTTTTATAAGATAATTCGAGCTTCCCTTCCGGGGATAAGCTCTCCTCGAATTGTATCCAATTTTTGTCCTCAGAAATTATTTTTAATTGTAATTCCTCGCCTGTCGACTTAATAGAAATCTGAGAATTAAAGCTACTCGTGATCTCATTTTTTCGAATTATGTTGGCGTATGTACTTAGTTCAGAAAAACGAGGATGAATCTTAACGGGAGGTAACTCCAAGTCTTCAGTTCTAGCTGAAATTATCCCATTCCTAAATGTTACACCCAGTTTGTTCAAACTAGCTTCAGTATACGCTAGCGAAATAGTACTAAATGCAGAAAGAGGAATCGTAAATAAAATACTGTCATCTTCTATGACTTGATCATTCAGCAAAATGATGGGCTCATCTTCAAAAATCACATTCTGATTAGGGTTATATAGCAAGAGTTCTTTTACTGACCTGGTCGTTTTTATGGAGACCTTTGGCATTGCTTCTCTCGCAAATTCTTCAAAAGAAGACAGTTGCTGATAATCCTTAATTCGGTAAACTTCATCCATATAATTCTGATCGGCAAAGGAATTATCAGCGATTTCAGATTCACTAAATGTAGAAATGGCATAATTCAATTCGCTATACAGACTCAAAATTGAATCAGAGTAATCTAAGGAATGAAAGTCAAACGTAGATGTGTACTCAGCCTTAAATTCTTCTTCAAATATTATATCTACATCCCCTGAAAGATCTACCCCTTCCGCATCCATAACTGACCATAGCAGTTTTTCTTTCCCAACAGGGAGAAGGAGATTGATAGCAAATTGATCACCCTCTATTATATGACTACTTTCCATCTTCGACTTAGCAAAATAGAGGACAAGAAAAATATCTTTTTCTACCTCCCTATTTCTAACAATGTTACCTCGCAACTGTAAGTGCTCTTCAGGAAAGGAAGTGATTTTCTTAGCCGCTGTTCCTAACAAGGCATTGTCCCAAGTATTCTTGAAAAATATGTTAGAAATTCGATCTCTTAAAATCGTCATCTGATCTACATCTACTTCCGCAACATCGAATGTATTACAATCATTATTTGCGTTTGCTTGTTTATTACCCTCTATTTCTCGGATCGATTCGGGAAAAACTAAGTTTTTAGATGCTAAAAGCTCTCTGTCCTCCGTAAGAAGGACAAACCTTTGAAAGGAACTTTTCATTAAATTCTTAGAGATATCGAATGTCGTCTTTCGACCTATTCTTGCAATAAACTGGAGTGATCTTAGACCTTCAGCTATCAAATATGTATTCGATTTTCTATCAACAAGATTTTTATCCACTGAAATGCGATAGTCCGATCCCATATCTTGTAAGGTTAGCCAATCAGTCATCCCATCATCAATCTCGGATTGCGCGATAGACATTGGCTTGGAAATCTGTCGCGACCCATGCGTCACATTTTGAATGTAGATGCCTTGCCTATGGCTGTAGTGTTCTAACCCATAGTTATGCATGAAATTTGTATAAGCCACTAACTGATAGTTACCCGTCGGGATATTCCTTGGAATGTTTATATGTCCATTTAGCATACCTGAATCCAATCGAAAGACATAACGCTCATGGAACTTGCTTTCTTCCTGTATCAATTCAAGGTGAACTATTTTGCTCAGTAGAGTTGGTAGCATATACTGATCAAAAATGATCACTGAG
>JABSPG010000630.1 GCA_013214445.1 Ekhidna sp.
TGCCCTTTAAAAACTTCACCTCGTTTGAATAAAACACTATCTCCTGGAATGAGTGAAAGACTATTGATCCCTTCTAGAGATTTTAGAGCTGTTGCTAAAGACAAACCATCGTTGCTGTCACTTCCAGAATTACTGATGAAAATGGTTTGACCTTCATCAAGAATATGAACAGCCATACTGGCTTGTTCACCGGCTTTCAAGTATGCTGAAAAACCCCCTAAAACCAGGTTAGCACTCCCTACTCCTCCAGTGCTCTGTAGGACCGTTGAAGTGCTTTGCTCACCAGCATTGATCGTGAGCGCTGTTTGAGACAATTGATATTGCTCTTCGGACAACCCCTCCAAGCTTACTGTAAACGATTCACTGGTAGGTAGCTTTGAAGGAACAGAAATGTGTACTTCGATCGAATCACCTTCAAGCAGCCGAAGCTGGTTGGCTTCAAAAGAAATAGGAAAAGGCTTCAATTCATCTATGTAGAAATAATCCAAGGATGGTGGTGGATCCTCGGATCTCTTGAAGGAGATCGTGTTATTCCCTGCTTGCAATGATACGAGCGTCACGAACTCTGTTGCTGGGCCTACAAAGCACCAGTCTGCATTTGGTAATAGTAATGCACTCGATTCTCCATTCACAATCAGTTCCAGATTGGCATCATCACCATCTATGTAGTAGTAGATACGTAGCAGGTAGTTCCCAGCCTCCGGGGCATTGATGTCGGGAAAAGTGATCATGCCGTCCTCATTGAGTCGTACAAACTCACCTTCGCCTGCAAAGGCGCAAGTAGTCCTAATTTCTGTGGAACCACTAAGATCTCCATCTTCAAATTCAGCAGAAAAAACATGATCATCAACGATAATCTTCAAAATCTGATTGTCAAAATCTTCGTGACCAGAACCGTCACTCACACGATACTGAATACTGTCTAGAGATGCAGTACTCCCACCATGCACATACTTTATCATTCCTGTATTAATGTCGAGCTGAGTAAAGAGATCTTCTGACTCTAGCGGGTTGCCATCTTTTGTCAACATACCGTGTCTGGGTAGATCTTCCAGTTGATATTCAATGACGGCTGCACTTTTTATGGGATCTACATACTCCAGGGTACTTTTGTCAAGGGTTGCACTTTCTCCAAGCCTGACTCTCCACCTCTTTTTCGCTACGTTCCCCATCTGCGTAGCAGCTGCAAAATCCGCATAGCGATCAATCATGATTTGGCACTGCTTCGCATCAGTCACCTCTCCGCATACTCTTGGCATGAGATACTGACTCCCAATCCAGGATGGCAGATCTAGCGTTGCATTCCACTCCTTGAAGTCAGCCACCATCGACTGTACACTCGCTCTGTTGGAGCTATAGATATCTGATTTCTCCGAAAGATCTTCATCAAGATTATAAAGCAGTGTGTCATAGCGAGTAAAATCGTCTGTATGCACATCAAAAATTAGCTTGTTCGTTCCATCTGACACAATGGACCATGTGTCGCTCTTACGCCAAAAAAGACGATCATGAATTGAGGTTTCTCCATTAGCTGCGGCAATCAAATCACCACCATCCAATTCAGCGTATGTGTTTTCCGACAAATCACCACCAGCTGCCTTAACAAAAGTAGATGCCAGATCAAGGGCTATGACTTGATTCTCATATGTAGCTCCAGAAGGAATACCATCCACATAGGTGGCAAAAAAGGGTACTCGCAAGCCACCTTCATACTTGCTGCTCTTGCCTCCACGCAGTTCGCCATTGTCGGTAATGGACACCCCTCCATTGTCACTAAGAAAAACAAAAAGGGTATTATCAAACTCGTTCTTGGCCTGCAGCAAATCCACAATGCGCTGAACATTGTCATCTACATTCTTGATCATCCCATAGTATTCATGCTGCTTATCAGAAAGCTCAGTAAGATGTGTGAATAGGGCCTTGTCTTCAGCCTTTGCCTGGAACGGCGAATGAGGGGCTGTATAAGACATGAATGCCATAAAGGGTCTATTCATATCTATTTGCTCAGTCATGTATTCCAGCGCCTCGTCTGTCAGTAGATCTGTCACATAAAAATCTCCTGACGGCTCGGCAATCGCACCATTTCTTCTTAGCTGCCTTGCAAATTCGGTTTCCACGACATTGTAATCTCTGGAGCCTCCCAGCAAACCATAGAAATAATCGAAACCCCGGGCATTGGGTCTGTGATGTTCTTCAACACCTAGATGCCATTTGCCAAAAAGTCCTGTAGAATATCCTAAGTCCTGTAGGTAATTACCAATGGTAGGCACACTCGGGTCCAATCCCACGTCTTGGTCATCGTGATCAGGCGGAGAGGTGTACTCCACAATGTTACCTTCAAAACCAAACTTATTTTGGTACTGGCCAGTGAGCATACCTGCTCGGGAGGGGGCACAGACTGAATTCGTCACATAACCTTGCGTGAATATAGTACCTAGACTAGCAAGGTTATCGATAGCGGGCGTCTGAGAGACGGTAGATCCTTGAAATCCCCAATCTTTGTTACCTGCATCGTCCACTAAAATCACGACGATATTAGGCTTTTGCTGAGCGCCAGCCGCAAGCACTAATCCTACCAAAAAAGAGAAAAAAAGAATATTCCTAATCAGGCACATGTACACTTTTGTTGATCATGTCTCGTCCTGAAATAGCGTTACACAAAAAGTGACGTTATGAAGAAGAACAATGATTTTCAGTATGTTAAGCG
>JABSPG010000631.1 GCA_013214445.1 Ekhidna sp.
GATATTATGAACTGTTCGGAATTACCCAAGAAGAGGTCAAAGAGATTACTTTCGAGTGGTGGTCCCAATTAGTACATCCAGAAGATCGAGACAATAGCATTCAGGACTTAACGAATGCATTGCAAGGAAATGATGGGTACTACGCTACCACCTTTAGAATATTCCATCCCGATGGCAAACTTGTGTATATCAAAGCAGATGGCATGGTGCTTAGGGATGAACAGAAGAAGCCAATACGGGTTATAGGCACGACCAGAGACGTCACGGAGGAAAGGACCCGTGAAATGGAGTTAAAGAGGGCCAGGGATCTGGCTGATTTCAGTTCCAAAAGATTTCAGACAATGTTTAATGAAGCCCCATTGGGAATTGCACTCATCGATTCATATACAGGTGTGATTTACGAGGTAAATCCAAAGTTTGCAGAAATAGCAGGTAGAACAGTAGAGCAGATGATGAATATTGATTGGATGAGTATTACTCACCCAGATGATGTTCAGGAAGATTTGGATAACATGAAACTGTTGAATGAAGGAAAGATTCAAGGTTTCAATATGCAAAAGAGATACATCACACCTGAGAAAGAATATGTATGGATAAGTATGACAATTGCTCCCGTAAATGTAGATACAAATGAAAGCAAGCGTCATTTGTGTATGATTGAAAATATCAGCGAACGGAAGCAGAAGGAGTCAGAATTAAAGCACGCAAAGGAAAAAGCGGAGCAAGCCAGCATTGCCAAATCTGAATTCTTGGCTAATATGAGTCACGAGATCAGGACACCACTCAATAGTATGATCGGTTTCTCTGAGCTGTTGATGCAAACAGAACTAGCTGGAGCTCAGGAGGACTATATGTCTTCGGTAAATCATTCCGCAAATGCGCTTCTTGACTTGATAAATGATATTTTGGATTTCTCCAAAATTGAAGCCGGCAAACTCGAATTGGAAATTGAACAAATCGATCTACATGCTTTAGTAAATCAGATCATAGATATCGTCAAGTATCGAATAGAAGAGAAGGAGATAGAGCTACTTTTCCATCTTGACTCACATGTTCCTAGATATATCCATGCTGACTCCATCAGGTTAAAGCAGGTATTGGTGAATTTGCTGGGTAATGCCATCAAGTTCACTGAGAGCGGCGAGGTGGAATTGTCAATCACTCAAATTGAGAAAGTCAATGATGATGGTCAATCAGTTTTAAGGTTTGAAGTAAGAGATACCGGTATAGGGATCTCTGAGGATCAGCAGGAAGCAATCTTTGAAGCATTTTCGCAAGAGGATACTTCCACCACTAGAAAGTACGGTGGAACCGGCCTTGGATTATCTATTTCAAATCAGCTCTTATCATTGATGCATTCTTCTCTACAGCTAACAAGCACACAAGGTATTGGTAGCTTATTCCATTTTGATATTAATGTGCAGTGTGAGGATGAGGTGGAAAAGGAACAAGTTAACGTTCAGAATATTTCCAAGCTGCTCCTGGTTGATGATAATGCAAGAAGTAGAGACATTATCAAAGACATCCTTACTCAATTCAATATTAAGGTTGAAGTAGCGAAAAGCGGACATGAGGGCTTGGAGAAAATTGAGAAGAATTGGACGAAGTATGATGTCATTTTGCTAGATCATCTCATGCCAGAGATCAGTGGGGAGGAGGTCGTAGTAAAAATGAATGAAATTCTGCCACCTAATTCGATACACCCACCTTTGGTATTGATGTGTAACAGTTTTCAAATGGAAGTTTGTCAAGAGCTCAGGTCTAAGTATCAGATTAGCTCGTTCTTAGATAAACCAATTACACGAGCAGATCTGCTGAATGTCATTGCATCCATAGCAGATGGAACCAAAAATGCTTTGGAAGATAAAATAGAAGTTAAAGCTACTTCTAAAATCGATTTTGGAGGAAAGTCGCTTCTGGTTGTTGATGACAATACGATGAATAGGAGACTTGCCAGAAGCATGTTCAATGAACTGTTCGAGAATATCACGATAATGGAAGGCAAAAGTGGCGAAATCGCCATAGATCTTGTGGAGAAACATACATTCGACCTAATACTGATGGATGTGCAAATGCCCGGGATGAGCGGATATCAGACAACAAGAAGTATCCGAAAATCGAATGAGCTAAATAAGGAGATTCCGATCATCGCCTTGACAGCTGGAACACTACGGGGAGAAAAAGCACGTTGTATTGCAGCTGGGATGAATGACTATTTGAGTAAACCAGTTACCATTGAAAAATTGATGAAGATAGTGAAGAAATGGACTAAGGTGTCAGATGAGGGTATGGATCTGAAATCCGAAATGGATGCGTTGCAAGAATCAGAAAATCCAGCAGATAGGCATGTTTTCAATTATGATAGGCTGCTAAAGGAATTCAGAAACAATCATCAGACGGTCGAAAGATTACTAGAAACAGTAAGAGCCGGGATCTTAGAGCAACAGCTGGCCAGTTTGAAAGCTGCATTCCGGAAAGAAGACAATGCCAAAGAGATTGGCAAAATTGCGCATACGATCAAGGGTACATTTCTTACACTCTACTTTGAAGTGTTGGAAGACAAGATCACACAATTAGAAGAACTAAATCCCAACTTCTATGGTGAGCAAGGTAGCTCTTTAATGAAGGAAATAGATGAGGGCTATCAAGCCGTATTCAAGATAATTTCTGATAAGTCGTACTTATAAGTTTTTGTTTTTTAATC
>JABSPG010000632.1 GCA_013214445.1 Ekhidna sp.
CCTCGGTAGATTTCTTATCTGGTACTCCTATGGCACCAACTTCCAATACCTTATCATGAGATGCAATTACGTTTTCAATCTCGTTGGGATAGACATTAAAACCGGAAACCAGAATCATCTCTTTCTTCCTATCGACAATCTTGAAGAAACCTGCTTCGTTCATCACAGCAATATCTCCAGTCTTAAACCAATCCTCATGGAAGCAATTTTCTGTTTCCTCCGGTCTATTCCAATAGCCCTGAAATACCTGAGGACCTCTAGCGCAAAGTTCTCCTCTTTCACCTGTCTCCACTTCTTTCCCATCATCATCTAAAATGACAATTTCAGTATTTGGCACTGGCATTCCAATATACCCTGTATCTGCATCGTCTTTTAGAGGGTTGGCGGTCAACACGGGAGACGTCTCTGTCAACCCATATCCTTCGGAAACAGGCGAACCCGTCACTTCTAACCATTTATCAGCCACAAATTTTTGCAAGGCCATACCTCCGGCAAAAGAGAATTTGACTTTAGAGAAATCAAGACTTTTGAAATCGGGTTGATTAAGTAATCCATTGAAGAGGGTATTTACCCCTGTCAGAATTGTCCATTGGTGCCTACCCAAGTCTTTCAAGAAAGCTTTCATATCCCTTGGGTTTGTTACAAGAACATTTCGGGCCCCAATTCTAACAGTCATCAGTGCATTGCAGGTCAGTGCAAAAATATGATACATAGGCAGAGCTGTTATGAAGACTTCTTTACGCTCTTCTAAACCACCATGTAGCATCCATTCACAAACCTGCTCCATATTTGAATTCACATTCTTATGCGTCAGCATGGCGCCTTTTGACACTCCGGTAGTTCCTCCGGTGTATTGTAAAAAGGCAAGTTCAGAACTATCGATATCCACTGACTTAAGAGCAGTTTGTTCCCCATTTTTTAGTGCTTCTTTGAATCCAATAGCATTCGGCAGATTAAATGCCGGCACCATCTTCTTTACATTCTTAACTACGAAATTGACAACACCACCCTTCAATCCGCCAATCATATCACCAATCTTAGTGGTAACAACCGTTTCGATCTGTGTATCCTTTAGAATCCCTTCTAGATTGCTTGCAAAATTTTCAACAATCACTACTGCTTTTGCTCCCGAATCATTGAATTGATGCAACATCTCACTTGGTGTGTACAAGGGGTTTGTGTTAACAACAACCATTCCGGCCTTTAGAGACCCATAAAGTGCAATTGGATATTGCAACAAATTCGGCATTTGTATTGCTACTCGATCTCCTTTTTTAAGGTTTGTCTCATTCTGAAGAAACGATGCAAACTGATCAATGTACTGGCCCAATTGAGAAAAAGTGATCTCCTTGCCCATATTTTCAAACGCCACCAGATCACCATATTGACTGATACAATCATCGACCATTTCTGGTAACGACTGATATTTGTCCAGTTCAACTTCCGTTCTTACTCCTTCAGGGTAACTTTTATGCCAAGGCTGTTTTTTCATATTATGAGGTTGCGTTGTTTAATTAAATTCTGCTAAAGATAAACGAAGACCGCTATAGGATAGGTAGTGGGCAAAAAAAAAGCGGTTGGCACCCCTACCAAACCGCTTATAAAATAAACAACATTAACCCAAAAGCTGTAGAGGGAGGATTCGAACCTCCACGGAGCGGTTAGTCCCAAGCGTTCTCTCGTGACATAATCATGAGAGAACATATCGGGATTTATCCCTTATCTCCACCCCCGAGAGAGGAGGGCATGTCTGCCAGTTTCACCACTCTACAGTGTGTTTGTTAATACAAATTTATAATTCAGATACTTCTATTAAAAATTATTCAATAAATTCGATAAAAATTTACATACAAATTACTATTACAGATTAATAATTAAAATACTCACAATTAACATTAGTAGATATGAGCAAAAATTATGAGATTGACAATGTTGATTTGAAAATACTCAACATCTTATCCGAGGATGCCAAGATTCCTTACACTGAAGTGGCAAAAAAAGTCTTCGTTTCTGGCGGAACAGTGCATGTACGGATGAAAAAATTAGAAGAGATGGGTATTGTGAAAGGCACTACACTAAAAATAGATTACGGAAAGTTGGGATATGACATCACTTGCTTCTTGGGGATCTACTTAGAAAAAAGTTCATTGTATGATCGAGTAGTGGGTGAGTTAAGAGAGATTCCTGAGATAGCTACCATTCGTTACACTACAGGTAACTATAATATCTTCTGCAAAATCTATTGCAAAGACACTCAACACCTGAGAGATGTGCTCCACGATAAGATTCAAAAAGTAGATGGAATCGAAAGCACAGAGACCTTTATTTCTCTGGAAGAAAGTGTGAATAAACATTTGATATTCGAAAACTTAATGGAGTGATAAGAAATACTTATAGATAATCTGAACCTTCTTTTGAGTTGGCTGTTCCTATTTAGAATTGCTATAAATAAGGTGTAAATTTGCGCCTTCAACAGAAGATTTTCTATGAGTACTGATGATCAGATTTTAGAAGAATTTACCTCCAAAGAATATGAGCATGGTTGGTCCGTCGATTTCGAAGCGGATGAAGCTCCACTGGGGATAAACGAAGATATTGTTCGCTTTATATCTGCAAAAAAGGAAGAACCTGAGTGGCTTCTTGATTGGAGATTGAAAGCTTTTGCACAGTGGAAAGAGATGAGGGAACCCACCTGGGCA
>JABSPG010000633.1 GCA_013214445.1 Ekhidna sp.
CGTACACTCCACATGCAAACCGGAAGACAAGTCGAGATGATAAGCAATGAAATCACTGATCCACCACTCTTCGATCCCAAACAATAACGTATAGTCCCGGTCGTGCTCCAGATCATGATGATAGACACGAACACAGCCTTCCACAATGAAATATTGTTCATGCACATGTTCCCCTGGCCTAATTATCATCTCTCCTTGAGCCGCATGAATGATTTTGAAAAATGATTTGCACTTATCAAAATCCTCTGGACTTACGGTAGTTTCCTTATTTAGGTGAATCAATAAAGTGGCAAATGCAATGGAGTCGTTCATTTCTCAATTTCTATAGATAGCTGTTGGCACTTGGAGGAGCTTTCTGAGATTATCAAAAGTAAGCGCTTTACGTTGACCATTTCATTGAAAACAGAACCGAATAGTTTTTTCGAAGAACGAATTCCAGCATTTCCGTCATATTTATGCTTTTAATGATGAATTCTGGATAAGCTTCAGTTTGTAGTCGCTTTCGGTATTCCTTAATGATCAATTGATAGTACTTGGCAGTCGATTCTGGTCCAATGCCACCAATGAGTCCGAACTTTTTCATTTTGCCTAATCAACGAAGGTGAACAAAACTTGAACTTACTACAAAATCATTTTTTGACTTAAGATTTTCTACGTTCTCAAATCCCAGACGAAGAGCTGAAATCACTTTAGTTACCTTTTAGTAACCACATCTTTCGACAAGATCATCTCTTAAAGTATCGATTATATACTAATATAAGTTTCTTTGTGAAACATTTTAATTAAATAGGCATTTCAAAATAGGATATAGATCAAAAATAAAATCATGACACTACAAGATAGCTTAGATAAACTGAAAGCGAAAATCGAAGGTAGCATGCCTAAAGAGTTCGTTGATATCATGCATAGTTCTACAAAACAGTTGGAAGATTCCGGGATCGGTGAAGGTGTTCTGAAGATAGGAGACCAAGCTCCTTCGTTCGAACTCCCCAACCAAAATGGCGAGATGGTAAAAAGTGAGGAGCTTTTAAAGAACGGACTTTTAATCATTACGTTCTACCGAGGAGTGTGGTGCCCTTACTGTAATACAGATTTAGGATACCTTAAGCGATACGAAAAAGAGGTGAAAGAGATTGGTGCCACGATGGTAAGTATCTCTCCTCAGAAGGAGAACTACAATCAACAAATCATTGAGCAACAGCGCTTAGGTTTTGATCTTTTAAGTGACGCACATAATGATGTTGCTGCGGCATTTGGTCTCAGATGGGAAATGGTAGATCCATTGCGTTCGCTTTACAATGATAGTTTCAGGATTAGCCTGCCTGAGTACAATGGAGATGGCTCATGGACACTTCCAGTGCCCGCAAGATTTATTATCGGCCAGGATGGGATCATCAAATATGCTGAGTATTCAATTGATTATACCAAGAGGCCCAATCCAGATGTCCTGATTGATGCAATAAATCAATTGTAATTACTATCATTACCGATAATACTGATTTGGGGTGAATAATTTTTCCTGAGCACTCAAATTGGATTCAAAGAATGTGGCTCCCTTTTTCATGATTGAGTGCCTTGTTCATTTTTAATTTGAGCAGATATAATGAAAATTCTTTTTTTGCTTGCGCACCCAGCTTTACATAAGTCCAAGGTGAATCGAAGGATTGTAGAAGGTTTTGATCAAATTCAAGACGTGACATTTAGGGATCTATATGAAGAGTATCCTGAGTTTGATATTGACGTAAAGCAGGAACAAGAATTACTAGAGAAACACGACGTAGTGATTTTTCAATTCCCCCTTTTTTGGTACAGTACGCCAGCGCTACTCAAAGAATGGCAAGATCTAGTTTTAGAGCATGGCTGGGCATTTGGAAGTACAGGGAATGCTTTGAAAGATAAACTCTTTTTCTGCTCTACTACTGTAGGCGGTCCTCGAAGCGCTTATCAAGAGGATAACTTTCATGAGCACACGTTAAATCAACTGCTCTCACCCTTAAGACAGACTGCAACGCTATGTAAAATGATTCCACTGCCACCTTTTGTAGTGCATGGATCGCATGGTATTCAAGACCTTGAAATCTTGAGATACAAGAATGAGCTACTGGCTTTGATTGAGCTGTTTAGATCAGATAAGGTCGATCCAGAACTTGCTCGAAAGTATGAGTACATGAATGACTACATAGCAATACTAGAAAAATCTTAATTTATGGAGGGTGGTTTTTTATATCAGGCTTTTGTTTACCTATCTGCCGCAGTTATCTCGGTCCCCCTGGCAAAGAAGTTAGGCCTTGGTTCAGTATTGGGTTATTTAATAGCTGGGATTCTTATCGGTCCATTTGTCTTTGAATTTGTAGGAGAAGAAGGGCAAGATGTGATGCATTTTGCAGAATTCGGTGTAGTAATGATGCTATTTATTGTTGGTCTTGAGCTGCAACCGTCAATTCTATGGAAACTGAGAGTTCCCATTTTAGGGCTTGGTGGTCTACAAGTACTTGTTACAGCCTTGGTCATTGGGGGGATAGCCCTCTTGGTAGCTCCTATGGCATGGCAGACAGCATTAGCTATTGGGTTAAGTCTGGCACTGTCCTCTACTGCGATTGTGATTCAAACACTTAATGAGAAAGGCTTACTTAAGTCAGAAGGTGGTCAGAATGCCTTTTCTGTCTTACTGATGCAGGACATTGCTGTCATTCCCATTC
>JABSPG010000634.1 GCA_013214445.1 Ekhidna sp.
GAGGGTTTCCGACTCAAGGGTAAATCCATCGACTGATAAGAACACTCGGTACAGGCCGTCTTCAGTCAAGTCAATGGATTGGGTAGTCTCCCCAGTAGACCATTCGTAACTAAAGCCTGCAGGAGCCGTCAAGGTTAGCGTTTGGCCGACCAGTAGACTGTCATTTCCTGAAACCGTCACCATTTGATCTAAATCCAGATCGGTGACAAACGCATACTTGATGACACTGGCACTGCAACCATCCGGATTAGTAACCGTCAATCTAATGGGGTAGAGTCCGCGGTTAGCGAACTGTGTATCGAAGCTCGCATCGGTAGATTCCACCGTGCCATCATCCAACACGTCCCACGCATACGTGGCTCCAGCCTCTACATCTAGCGATAGATCCTGAATGTTTAAGTCAGTATTGATATCGACCACATCCAGGGTAAAATCAGCGATAGGGCCCGAACAAACCACGTCTGATACGTTGATCGTGTCTGCCAATACAGGACTCCACAGACCGTCCTGAGATTGTGCACGTACATATAAAATGTGCTGGCCGGAATCTAACGCATCAGTATTGGCAACCCAGTTGATGTCCGCCATGTTTCCTTTCTGCAGGGGAATGGCTTCTCCATTCCCAGCTCCAGGATCGGAATCAAAAAAGTACTCTGCCGCTACGAGATCCGTTTTCAACACCAACGGCTGATTGTCATTGGGGCTGATCACAAAAAAGATACTCGTCTTTGGGATACTCCAGCTGGCTCCCGCAGCTTTTGCACGTATGTATAGCTTGTGCAAACCTGGCGAAAGGCCAGTTACATCCAGTGCAAAATCCTGATCGAGTGTGCTTGCCGCAGCTACGGAAATGGGCACGCCCTTACCTGTACCAGGATCCTGGTCGATAAAATATTCTACCCGACTGATGTCCTGACCTATGGCGTACCATGACGTCAGGAGCAATAAGATCAGTACAGGGAGTCGTTTGAATGGTGTACTAATCATTGCTTGTAAAGGTTAAATGAAAAAAGCTGGGTTCTATTGATTAAGATCCCGGTCTGTTACCTGTACGCAATGATCAGTTTCCTGACTTAGCCTTGAAGTTAAAGTTGATGGTTCCACCCTGAGGTACCGATGACGTTCCGTCTTGAATGGTTACTTCAATGATTTGAGGAACCGGAGGTTGCGCACCTACTTCAAATGGATAAGCACCACCATAAATTCCAATTTCTTCTCCATTAACCGATGCTGTTAGCGCAGGCGATCCTGCTTGTAGCGTATAATCGTGATCATAACTAAAACCTGTTGGTGTAGCTGGATAATCCGTGAATTGAGGGTCAGTATTTAAGATGTTTCCTGACCCCACATTGTCATTTGAACCTAGTGGCGTTTGATCCGTCAAATAAAACAAATTGTTATTCCAGGTGATTTGTGCGTAATCTCCACCATACAATTCATGCCCAAAAAAGATGTTGTCTTCAAGAACTAGATTGACAGTTTGATCTAAAAATCCATTGTTAACACCGTCAACAAAAACAGAATTAAAAATTCTAACGCCTGATAGATCAATAAAAGCTGACAAAACCCCAGCATCTCTTCTAAGCCTGCTGTTGATGTCAACGCTGCTGAACACACAATTGGAAAAAGTTATGTCATCTAAGAAGTCAACGTATGTAGTGCTACCACTAACTCCAAACGCACGACCTAGTTCAATATCATCATTGATCAAGCAATTGATAAAATTTAGATCGGAAATCGTATGAACAATGAAACTGCCAGGGGCAATATTTATATCTGTTATTTCACATCTAAGTACATCAATATTTTGCAGCGTCCTAGTACTATTATCAGATCCACTCCAATTGGCGTTAATGGACAGGTTTGATATCCTTAATCCAAGAAGTGTTGTTCCATTAGCACTGTTATTTGAATCAAAACGGCCAATACCAACAGTGCCAAAGGATGTTATTAAACTGAGGTTGGAATTGTAACCTTCCCCTATCAAAACAAGTGACTTTTGGTTAATTACTATGTCACCATACGAAGATGGAGATCCATAAATTAGCAGTGTATCACCGTCTGTAGCGTCATCGATTGCGGATTGCACATTGGTATATTGGGCAACTCGATTTGGGTCGCTGCTTACGGTAATTTGTGTGGCTTGCACGGCAAAGGCTGCAAGAAACAAAAGAGAGAATAGAAGGGTCTGTAAATTAGTTGCTTTCATATCTGTAGTTTTAAATAAATCACATTAGTTGATCGTCTGCGAATATAAGAACTCTCCAGAATGCTCCCAAGAAGTCATTCGGTACTTAGTTCAATGCCGCAGTTGTTACGATCCATTTTTCGATCAATGCATTAGTTTTTCTATACAAGAGGACATGTTCACACTTTTTGTTTTCAGTCTACGAGAAAATTGGCCTTTGCTACGGGGCTGCATTGCAAATTTGTAAGCTTCTTTAAGAACAGTCAGGTTTTGTTTCTACGAATGGTCTATGACTAAATGGTTGTTAGCTATCGCAAAATATTCTCCTGGGCTATCGTGCAGGGTTTTTAAGATCTATCCAGAAGAGCACCTAGCTGTTTTTATTTGAGTTTGTGCCATCGCTCTTTCATGTCTGCTGTTGTAGTCTTTAATTGTTCTACGGCCGAAATAATTGAGCTACCAATTTTGTCATCTGCTGACTGCAAAATCTTAAGTGTATGGA
>JABSPG010000635.1 GCA_013214445.1 Ekhidna sp.
GCTTGAAGTAGTAATCATAGTCGAGGATATGGAGATTCTTAATCGTATCCTGATACGTGATCTTACCTTCAGAAGAGAACGTAGTAATCAAATCAAAAATGGAAAGTGCATCTCGGAGTGCTCCATCTGCCTTTTGTGCAATTAAATGCAGTGCCTCTTTCTCTGCGTCTACACTTTCACTGCCCGCAATCTTTTCCAACTGTTTTACGATATCACTTACTTCAATTCGATTGAAATCATAAATCTGACATCTAGAAAGAATTGTCGGTATGACCTTATGCTTTTCTGTGGTCGCTAAAATAAAAATGGCATATTCAGGGGGCTCCTCGAGCGTCTTCAAAAAAGCATTGAATGCTTGCGTAGAAAGCATGTGAACCTCATCAATAATGTACACTTTATACTTTCCCTGCTGAGGTGGATATCTTACCTGGTCAATGAGATTTCGGATATCCTCCACGGAGTTATTAGAGGCTGCATCGAGTTCAAAAATATTGAAGTTGTTGGTGCCGTCTCCCGACTCACTTTCAAACTCATTGATGGTCTTGGCAAGGATCCTTGCACAGGTAGTCTTCCCCACTCCTCTCGGACCACAAAATAGTAATGCCTGTCCTAGGTGATTTGACTTGATGGCGTTTTCTAACGTCGTAGTGATATGCTCTTGACCTACCACCTCTTCGAATCCTAGAGGCCGATACTTACGAGCCGATACTACAAAATTATCCATCTGATGGCAAGATAATATGACTGGAGAATCTTTAGAAACCTATCAGAATTTTAATTCTGCTACCGCTTCTTTATCAATTCGAAAACATCTGTCCTTGCATAGTGACCCACTACATCAAAATCCATTTTGCCCTTGGTGACCAAGTCCATATCTAATTCAGCATGAAGTACTCCCGGTTGATCCCAAAGCGGAGCAACCACCTCATTCCCAAAAGGATCCACTATCACACTACCTCCACGACATAGCACCTCACGATCAGCATCTAGCTCCTGCTGTAGATATTCGGAGTATTGATCCTTCGTTACGTATTGATTGCAACCAATCACGAAGCATCGTCCCTCACAAGCGATGTGCTTCATAGTGGCTTGCCAACTTTCGCGTTGGTCAGCAGTAGGAGCTATGTAAATATCCACACCTGACTGGTAAATGTGTGTTCTTGCTAAAGGCATATAGTTTTCCCAACAAATCAAACCTCCAATCTTTCCGAAAGGGGTCTGATAAGTGGTGAGATCACTACCATCTCCTTCTCCCCAAATGACTCGTTCAGTTCCTGTGGGTTTAAGCTTGCGGTGCTTACCGATCAGTTTTCCCTCACTGTTAAAGTACAATACGGAACAGTACAGAGTCCCGGATTCCCCCTTTTCCACCACACCCATGATCAAATGAGTTTTATACTCGTTTGCTAAAGACCCAAGCATATCGCATGCTTCACTTGGCACTGCTATGCTGTTATTTGAGTAAGTCAACCATAGCTCTCTACCTTCCTCCGATCGGCTTCCTACTTTTGTCCCAAAGGAAAGGCCTCTTGGATACCCTGGAAGAAAGGCCTCTGGAAAAACAACCAGATCCGGTTTCTGCACTGACGCTTCTTGCAAAAACGAACGAACTTTTTCTAGACTTTCCTTCAAATTGAACAGTACTGGAGCATCTTGAATCACTGCAACTTTCACCTTCATATGGACAATTTACGTTTACTGAGATTGATTGGCTAGGTATTGTGCCATCATTTGAAATACAAAGTAATAACTTTGCTTTTTTGTTCATTGAAGTATGGGGTCGACCGGAATCGACAGGAAGTGCAAAGCATACGCTAGCATGCAGGGTGTTGAATGAGCACGCTTGATCAATTCATTCACAATTATAATTGGCGAGTCTAACTACGCTATGGCAGCCTAATTTTGACGAATTGTCGAAATTAATGGGCATAATCGGTTGAGTCCCTAAGGATTCCCGGGCCACATCTCACCGATCTTCGTCCTAGAGATTGGATTTTGAGGTGTCATAATTAGGAATAGTCTAAGGTAGTGTTGCGGATCTTAGGCGAATTTAAGCAGCTGGTATTTGTAGTGGGTCGTTATTCACCAGCTACCTATACGAGATAAAATAAGCATAACTAAGCATGTAGAAGGTTTATGGTTTCCTTAGCTGGACGAGGGTTCGAATCCCTCCGACTCCACTTAATCAAACAGATCCCCTCCTAAATCCAGAGGGGATTTGTTCATTATTTAAGATTTACATCTAGGCTCAAAAACTAAGACTCCCAATTTCTCAATTGATAATGAGGTCTTGAGCTTGCCTTTATCTTCAATGAGGAAGTAACTAACAGAAACTTTTTTTAAAAAATAAGTAGCTTCTCATAAATGCTTTACTTACAATCTAAATTTCCAATAAGTATCGTAAAGCAACTTACAGCAGTATATTTTTCATACTAATTATTCGTGCAATGAATAAAATCAGCGGTAACTAAAACGTAACTTATGGGTAGAAAAGTGATTGACAATCCCAATTTATGCTCACTTGTGCATGCTATGAATATTGTTGGAGGAAAATGGAAACCCATAATCTTGTATCTCCTCACCAATGGAAGTATGCGATTCGGAAAGCTACTAATCCATACTCCAACCATATCGAAAAAAGTTCTATCAGAGCAACTAAAAGAGCTAGAGGAAGATGGCCTCATAATA
>JABSPG010000636.1 GCA_013214445.1 Ekhidna sp.
AGCAGATCAGCCTGCGCCTTCATTGTGATTCCTTTTGGATTGATGGGACTAACTCCAAATCCGGGTAAGTCTACCACATAGATGTTGAATCCGTGAGCTAAGGGAGAGTCGAAGATCTCCAGATATGCCAGTCCAGAATCAGCAAATCCATGAAGACACCAGATGGATGGTCTGTTTGCTGTTATCTCATTATGTCTGACAAATACATTCTGAAATACGTTAATCTGCATTCGGACCTTTCTTTTTTGTAAAGATGGATCTTGTTTGGTTAACTGCAAGCCAACCTTCAGTTCAATACTTTTGAGTACTAACTGAAGATTGAGGGTTTAGTTAGACGATCAGATCCTACTTGGTCCTTGATCTAAGATTGCATCCTAGCATGATACCCGGAAAGGCTAAAGCTCTTCAATGATAGATTATTGTTGCCTCTAAAGGTGAGAAAGAGGGACGAAATCAAGACGACTGTAGTGATGATCAAATTGACAGATCCTCTTTCGGGCTCAAAACCAAAGTAGAAGATCAAGAGGCTGATGGTGTCTACAGTAATGTGAGAAATGATCACGACTCCCAAAGACTTAAACTCATCAGCTACGATGCTTAGAGCAGCAGAAGTAAGGGTAAATGAAACGACCAAGGGGATGGGTAGTTGGTGGACAAGTGCAAAGACTAACCCGATCACCATAAATACAATTGCTTTTGGGTAAGCTCTGACGAGTGAATTTTGGACATAACCACGAAACACCACCTCCTCGACAATGCCGGCTGTCAATGCAAATACCAGTAGCAGTGGAATGGCGGTTGCATGTCCAACACCTTTGAATTGTTCGAACAGTGCGAGTTGATGATCTTGCTGCACGTTGAATACCTCGGAAAATAAAATGGATATGGAATAAAATAGCAGGAGCAAACCCAATATTCTTGACCAAACCTTGAGATTCTTCAAATCCAGGTCCATATTGATTTTTACATCTTCTGCTTTGTTGAAAGGACTCCAACGCGTGACGATTTTCCAGAAAAGGAATAACATCGGTATGGCGATCAGTAAAGCCCACCCGTATCCTGGACTATTTTCCAGGTTATACATAGCGGCACCATAGTTGATCATTCTTATGGGCATGCCTAGTATTAATAAAAAGATGATTGCTTTAATCAGCGCAGGAGTTTTAGTCCAAATTTTTTTCATTGTTTTTGATATTTGATTTGAGGCAAAGTAGCGCTGAGTAGAACGTTCAGACGTCCATCTAATCTCAAGTGGACGTTTTGAAGCTTAGATGGACGTTTTAGGATTGGCTGGACGAATTCAGACAATGGATTTCATTTGAAGAAATCCCAATAGTTATCATTAGAATTCTATTTCCTGATTTTCTAGGCTTTATTTCTCAGTGAAACTCGGTAGTCTTTTGGAGTCATGCCTGTTTTCTCTTTGAAGATCTTGTTGAAGGTAGACTTGCTCCTGAATCCATTTTGATAGGCAAGCTGAATGATTTGTTCCTTGGAGTTGCCTAGTTCTTTTTTTACCGCTTCTATTCGGTAGGAGTTGATGAGATCGTAGAAATTTTCATAGGAGCTGGACTTGATCACTTCCGTAAGCTCCGAGGATTTAATCTCCATATAGTCGGCAAGCTGGCTTAGGCTCAGTTCATCATCCAGGTAATACCGATTTTCACCAAGCAATTTTTCCAGCTGCTCGAACTGCTTCTTATGTTCTGCTCTATTCTGCTCTGAAGCCTCAACCTGTCCATCTTTGAATAACCATACGGGTTTGTATACCTGATCTAGCAGAAAGTAATTGAACACGATGCTGAGAGTTAAAAAAGTAAAGACCATTAGATACCCCAGCCTAAGCTGCGTAGTGAATTGGTAGAGATCATTGAAGAAATAAATAGTTAATGGAATGATGAAAAGGGTGATCCAAAGGTTCTGAAAAGTCTTTACCCAGTTGACCGTCAAGTGATCGATATTGGATAGGTTCTCCTGTAGCTTCTCATTGTAAGAGTTAGTGATTTTTACACTTCGGAATAGATAAAATAAGTTTATGCCTACCACAATGATGACTAGGATCGTCTCATTGGTATCCAAACTAGATTGACTGCTTTTCAATAATTCAATTCCTTCATTGTATTGTCTCACTACCTGTTCTGAGCGAAATAGTACAGCAAAAGTTGAATATGAAAAGATGAGAAGGAAGGGTATAAAATGTACCCATATTCCACGAAATGACTTATCTGGACGAAGCAGGGTTCTTACATACAGCCAGACAAACAGGCCGTCGAGAAAGAACAAGGCCTGATCAAACATGATATAATAAGCATTATAGACTGGTTGCATCTCAGGCTTCAGATAGAACAGAATCAATCTCAAGATCCATACGACCTGTATGCCCATGGCAATTCGCCGGGAGATTTGTTTGATTCCATCTTGTTTTAGCAAGTATGCAAAAACAAACAAGCTGACACCTATTCCTGATGCAAGTAAAAACTCAACCATAATTAAAGGACTTAAATATCAGCTATCTGAGAGAAAAAGTGTAGGCAGAATCTATTAATCTATGAGTTAGTGGCTTTGCAGGCATACTACCATCTGTGAAATGTTGCCAGCTCTTAAGCTCAAAGCTTATTTACATCCTTAAGCATCCGTGTTAACCTTTCCTTACGTTCCGTTTTCTGACTGTCTTCATAGCGATTCA
>JABSPG010000637.1 GCA_013214445.1 Ekhidna sp.
GCTTTTGACGGGGATATACATACCTTAGATACAGAGGCAGAGTGCCTAGAAGCGGTAAATGACTTGAGGGGCTTTGATACAGTTGGTTTTGACACTGAAAAAAAGCCCACATTTGTAAAAGGAGAGTACAATCATACCGCAATGGTCCAGATCTCCACAATGAATGACGCCTATCTATTCCGACTTAACAACATCGGATTTTCCAAAGTACTTTTCGATTATATGGCTGACCCATCTATTCTAAAATTAGGGATCAGCATAGATGATGATCTAAAAGATCTAAACAGAGCTAGAGCATTCAAACCTCAAAACTTCACCGATATGAATGATGTTGTAAGAGATCTCGGAATTAAGCATATGGGTGTGAAGAAACTGGCTGCAATTGTACTAGAATCTCGGATCTCCAAGAACCAACAGGTGTCTAATTGGGAGGCTGAAGAATTGACTTCTGCGCAAAAAAAATATGCAGCTACCGATGCATGGATATGCCTTGCCATCCATAAGAAACTACTCGAACAAGGGTATATCTAATTTCCAAATTAGCTATGCCTAAACAAAAAACCATCTTCCATTGGAGCTCAGGGAAAGATTCAGCAATTGCGCTATACCATTCAATAAATGATCCAAATGTTGAGATCGAGCATTTACTGACGACCATCAACAGTCAGCATCAACGTGTCACCATGCATGGCACGCCCATCGAATTGGTCCTAAGGCAGATCTCTACCTTGGAAATACCCTACTCAATTACAGAGCTTCCTCTAAACCCTTCCATGGAAGCATACGAGTCTATCATTAATGGAAAGTTAATAGAATTAAAAAATGTGGGTATGACTCATGCCGCATACGGGGATATATTTCTACAAGATTTGCGAGACTACAGGGAAAAGCAGTTGCAAAAAATTGGTCTAAAGTCCAACTTCCCTATTTGGAAAAGAGATACGAAAGAGCTTTTGAAGGAATTTATAGATCTGGGATTCAGGGCGATCATCGTCAGCGCCAACGAACAACTTGGAGAGTCATTCCTCGGACGAGAACTAGATCATGCATTCATCAGTGACCTGCCAAATGACATTGATCCATGTGGAGAAAATGGTGAGTTTCACACTTTTTGTTTTGATGGACCCATTTTTTCAAACCCTATAAAATTTGCGACTGGCAAAAAGACCAAAAGATCCTACCCTAATCCAAATGGAGTGGGAGAAACGTTCTTCTGGTTTCAGGATCTGCTGACATAAGAACTATTTTGTTCGAAATTAAGTTTTTCACGCTCCATGAGTAAAAATAAAAACGTCACCTTCGCCTGGGCTGTGAAGAACATTATCTGGCCAAGGAGAAAAACCCTTTTCATCGGCCTACTACTGATAATTATCAGCAGACCTGCGGGTTTGGTATTGCCTGCAGCCACTAAATACTTACTTGACGATGCTGTCCCGAGTAAAGATTTTGCGATGCTCAAACTGATTGTAATCGTAATCGTGATCTCCTTGGCCGTTCAAGCTATATCGTCTTTTCTATTGACCAGGATTCTAAGTGTTGAAGCACAATTCTTGATCTCTGAGCTGCGAGTAAAAGTGCAAAAAAAGATTCTTTCATTGCCGATCAACTTTTTTGATAATAACAAATCAGGCGCACTGGTTTCAAGAATAATGTCTGATGTAGAGGGAGTAAGAAACCTGGTAGGTACTGGCTTAGTACAGCTCATTGGCGGAACAATCACTTCAGTGCTGGCACTTATCCTGTTAATTAGAATTAGTCCATCAATGACCTTGTTTACACTTGTACCGGTCGGACTCTTTGCTGTCATTGCCATGAAAGCTTTTGGCAGAATTAGACCGATTTTTAGAGAGCGGGGAAAACTAAATGCAGAAGTCACCGGCAGGCTGACAGAAACGCTTAATGGAGTTCGAGTGATCAAAGGGTTCAACGCTGAGATCTCAGAGAACAAGACATTTGAAGATGGTGCAAGAAGGCTATATGAAAACGTAAAATCGAGCCTTACTGCAACTGCTTTAGTCACAAGTGCTGGAACCTTCCTTATCGGCTTTGCTAGCGCAGGTATATTGGCAATGGGTGGATACTATATGATTGAAGACAATTTAACTTCGGGTGAATTAATCTCTTTCATATCTCTATTGGCCTTCATGATTGCACCCATTGTTCAAATGAGCAATATTGGTAGTCAGCTTACGGAAGCCTTTGCAGGACTGGATCGAACCGAAGAAATTATGAAAATGGATCCGGAAGATTTGCAAGAAGATCGACCAATCATTTTAGAAAAAGTAGAAGGAGATATTGAGTTTAGCGATGTTTCATTCTCCTATGAAGAAGGCAAAGAAGTATTAAAAGGAATTTCATTTAAAGCTCCCCCTGGATCTGTCACCGCTTTGATCGGTAGCTCCGGATCCGGAAAATCCACTACTGCTAGCCTGGCGGCAACATTTCTCAACACAAAAAAAGGCATAGTTACAATTGACGGTAATAATCTTTCTAAAGTAAATCTTTCCAGCTATCGAAGGCACTTAGGAGTGGTATTGCAAGACGACTTTCTTTTTGAGGGAACCATAAGAGACAATATCCTTTTCCCAAGACCGGATGCTTCTGAGTATGAATTAGAGAATGCGGTAAAGGGTGCATATGTAAACGAATTTACGGATCGATTCGAAGAAGGACTAAACACCGTG
>JABSPG010000638.1 GCA_013214445.1 Ekhidna sp.
AGAGCATGTTCACGTTATGGGATATCATCACAAGAATATACCCAGAGTTAGTAAAAGACCGCTTCGTAGTAGCATTCGAGAGTTCCGATGGAAACATGACCGAGCTGTTTGACCAAGAGCAGGTACTGTTGCCTTCACAGACAACATTGCATATCCTGCCAGCTAGCGACGGTAGTGTTTTTGACCCGCTCACGATTTACATAATAATAGCCATAGTTTCTGCTGGAGCTGCTATTCTACTAGCACCTAAAGCAGAGATGCCTGAAGCGGATACAGCTAAGGGTGCGAACTGGAGTTCTCCTGAGAATGTAGTTGGTCAGGGTGGTGTGATTCCGGTGGTATTGGGTCTTCGTAAAGTAGGTAGCCG
This sequence comes from Ekhidna sp., assembly GCA_013214445.1. Taxonomy (GTDB): domain Bacteria; phylum Bacteroidota; class Bacteroidia; order Cytophagales; family Cyclobacteriaceae; genus Ekhidna. The sequence goes on from JABSPG010000638.1 coordinate 368, forward strand.
AGTGGCTTCTCAGGGTATCGGTTCAACAACATATATAGGGAGTGGTGAGTTTTATGGTTAACTTTTTAAAACATGTTCTTATGGGAATAAAGATAGATATCGGTGACGGAGATGGTGGTGCGACCTATGTAAATTATGCGTCAACTGATTCGGGTTCTACAACAAGTACCACTTACAAGGAAGATAGTGAATCTAGACCGTACAGACGAGTAGGGCAAAGAAGTAAACCAGCAGGAGATAAGGCTGTGAGTTTATATGGTAAGGATAACACTAAAACGGTAATCTGGGGAAGTGATTCTCACAGCTTTTTCTTAGATGTAGTCTCAATTGGACCTATCGGCGCTGTTCATGCAGCGTACTTCAATGACTCAGATGTTAATAATGGAGAATTCCCCCTATCAACACTGTCCTCTCATGATGGCACAACAGAAGAACTTCCTTGGAATGGTGATTTTCCATATGTGGAGCGTTCTGTTTCCATTGGAAAAGTTGCTGAAATCCTTGACAAGAGGCATACCAAACGGACAACGGTAACCAAACAGGTAACAGGTCTCGGTGTAAGGGCTGTGAGGGTAAACTTTATAACCTCAGCATTCAAACAGTTAGACGATAAAGGAAGAAAGAAAGCAGCACAAGCAATTTTCCAGATTTACTCGTACGATGCGAGTGGAGCACAGGTGCAGATAGATACTTATCCACATACAGACTTTTACTGTGAAGGTCCGACAATGATTGAGTTGACTGCTACACCACCAACAAGCCTTGCTGACCAAATCTGGTCATATCAGGTAGTGATGAAGATTCAGGGCAACAACCATGGAGTACTAGTTCAAGGCTCTTGGTCAGCCAGTACTGCAACAGAGATTGTTATTGATACCCAAACATACCAAGACATAGCTTATGTAAGCGGTGACGTTGTTGCGTCTGATGTGAGCGGAAAGGTTCCAAAAAGACAGTACCTAGTAAGTGGATACAAGGTTCAAGTACCAGATATCGTAAATGATGTTTATACAGGTTTCTTCAGTACAGAAGTTTCGAACAGTCATGCATATAATGCCATGGCAGTTATAACTGATGAGAAGTGGGGTGGTGGTCGTGACATGGATTCTATTGTTGTTACCAGCTTCATAGACTTTGAAAACTACTGTGCTGAGCAAATCGATGGCAAGAGAAGGTACTCACACAGCCAAGTATTAAACAAAGCAGAAAACTACTACAGAACTGCGTCAAAAATGGTAGGTGCAGCCGATGGCAGATTGTACCAAGATGTTTCAGGACGAATAGGCGTGCTCATAGACCGTGAAACAGATAATCGTAGGGTGATTACATCATACGATATAGAAGAAGGTGATATGAAGCTTGCAACGGTCCCTAGCAGCAAAAAGGTAAACTATGTTGAAGGGACTTATGAAGATAAAGACAACTCATACGAAAAGACCATAATCCAAGTAAGAGATGAAAAGGCAGAACTTCTTAATGGTACTATACCTAAGAAACTAAAACTTGACACATGTACGGATGCTGACGAAGCATTAAGAATAATCAAAAAGTTTTTAGCTGTGTCTCAATTATCAGTTGACACATACACTTTTAATGTTGGACCATCTCATGGTGATATCCAGATAGGTGAAGTAGTAGAGTTGTACAGTCGTAAATACTCACGTATTGATTTTTGTGGTAAGGTAGCTGCTGGTAGTTCACTTACCGAGATAGCTGTTGATGCCAGAACACCAATCAACCTGACAGGAATAACCAACCCAATTCTTGTTCTAGACAATGACCGTGGTGTTCCGATTACAGCAAGCATTTCGTCTTATACCTCAAGCAGCATTACTCTTTCTGGATTATCCGAAATACCAACAACTGGTGTATCATTTGGTGTAAGGTCTTCTGATGCCTCCACGGGGATACAACCCTTGCTTTGTAGAGTAATGGATATCTCTGATGAAGGTACAGTAAAAAGAGTAGAAACTTTAGCGTACAACCACTCACTCTACGAACATGTTGAAGCTGGCTCTGATTTAATCATGCCAGTCACTAAGTACCTTCCTTTAGAAAACCTAGGTGAGGTGACTAGCCCAGTTATAACAAAAGTCTCCGGTGGCCTTAAGGTTGATTGGCAGACAAACCAATCCACTTGGAAATCTTGGGTGTACTGGTCGGTACTAAAAGATAACGGTAAATATGAAGCACTTAAATCACAGGGTGCAGCAGCAGGTGTTCTCACTGATACACTTGTGTCAGCGTTAGACACCACAACCTACAAGGCAGGTATCGCCGTTATAAGTCCAGATGGTGAGTATACGAGTGAGTAT
>JABSPG010000064.1 GCA_013214445.1 Ekhidna sp.
AAGGCCAGTTATCATCGTTTTTGTTTGAAGGATTGTAAATGTGCTTGATTACATCATCTACCAGATAGGTGATTTTCTCTTCGTCCCATATAATCGAATATTCATGAAACTCACTACTCACATTTGAAATGACTCCTTTATTTGTATTTGGGTTACCTCCAAATCCTGCGGGCGTATGATTTGACCAGTGTATTATATCGGGAGAATCTCCCCAATGCTCCATGATATCGATTTCTCCAGTCGCTGGCCAGTTAGTGGTTGCAAAACCCTGGGTCTGCCAGTAGCCTCCAGCTTCGTTGACGTTTTGTCCCAGTGTCCAGATCGCCGGCCATGTCCCCCTCCCTTCTGGTAATTTTGCACGCACATCTACACGACCATAAGTGAAGGCATACTTGGAATTCAAACGAGCCGAAGTATACTGCTTAGTGCTTTGTCCATTGTTATAGGTCTCTTTCTTTGCTACAATTTTGAGAAAACCACCTTCTATATATGCATTTTCTATTCGATCGGTATAATGTTGTTCCTCTCCATTAAACCATGATCCGTTAGCAGGTGCAAAAGTTTGAAAGTGCCAATTATCTAAGTTTGGCGCTCCTTCTTGATCAAATTCATCCGACCAAACCAATGTGTACTCTTGAGCAGACGTAAATTCAATTCTTAGAACCATGAATGTTGCTAGCAGTAAAACTTTTCTCATAATAAAATGGAATAAGATAAGAGTATGCAAGATATGGGATGGTTGTTTAAACGAGTACGAAGTGCTTAATCTATACACAGAAAAAAGATCTTCTTCGATATGGATGAATCTATTGACAAGGATACAATAGTGCCAAGACTATGATCTCCGAGATGGTCGATAGTCAAATGAAAATGAACCGAACTTTAATTGGAATGCACAGCATTGTTGCTGCAATGCAATGGAAAATCGGGACCTCATTCCAATTGGTTAGCCTGCTACATCATGCTAAAAAGAAACAGAGCTCATAGCAATACAAGCTCTGCCCAAAGGAGAAGTTAATTGCACCCTTTGATAAAGATGATCCCTTATCAAAGGGTGGTAATATAGCTTTCCACCTCGGATGCCCCAATTGACTTTAGTTTCTGTGTGTGCTCTTTCAAAAGACTCATTGATGCTCGATTTATCTCGTCCACAGAGACTTCCTCCCATTTATTCAAATTAGATTCAAACTCCGAACCAAAGACTGACTCAGAAAGCCTTTTTATCACGGTGTGATTTGCAAATCCATGAGCATATTGGGTGTCATACTTCGCATTTCTGATAAATTTCCTAATGATTTTTGAGGATGTTTCCTTAGCTAGAACTAGCTCGGTCAGCTTAGCTCTATATTCCAAATCCGATTGTTTCAGCTTGGGAAATATCTTCATATCAACAAAGTGCTGTGCCTCATGCGAAACATAGCTGACAAGAAAACCTTCTTCATCTTTTGGGCCATATGCCTCCTCCACACAATACAGTTTCCTAGAACCAACCCAACCCCCACTGTAGCTGTGGCCCAGTGTGGTATAGTGGCTCCATCCATTGGATACAAAGTCACTCATAAAAACCACTGGAACGGTGATTTTCTCACCTTCTGGTAAATTGATGTCATATGCAACCTCCTCCTGATCTTGCCAAAGGTATAAATCGAATAGTAATCCGGTTTTACCCATAGCTAGCCCATTCATTCCCTTTGATTCGAAATATTCTTGAAATAGCTGATAATAGTCCTCCTTTACTTCATCGATAGACAATTGAGGTTTGTAATACTTAATGATGTAGTGGTTCATTTCCATTCTAAAAAGACTGTCGGCTCGAGCTAAATCAACACCTTCAATGATGACAGACTTCCAGTAGTTTTGATATCTATTGTACAAGTAGATGATCTCTTCATCATTTGTATTGGGCTTAAAATCCTCGGCTCTCCTCCCACCAAGAGAACGGTGAGGCCATGTCCAATTATTTCATGTCCTGCTTGCAGTATTGACCAAGCGCCAAAGCTGATCAAGACGATTCTAATGACCCTCAAGAGTTCCTTTCCTTTTGTGTGCATGTTTTACAGATTTGCAGCAAACAAACCACTTAAAGGAACCTTGGAGAGGTCTCCCGATAGGTGTAGACCTATTTTATCAACTTTTTGTACTCGGTAGGTGTCATTCCTGTGCTTCTTTTAAAGATCTTGTAGAATCCGGATTTCGATTTGAAGCCACACTCAAAAGCAATACCTAATAATGATAGGTTGCTATACTTAGGATCAATCACTTTCTCTTTAAACTCCTCTACACGATAGCCATTGATCAAGTCGAAAAAATTGGTGGCAAGGGTTTCGTTTATCAGTTGAGAAATTTGATATGGAGGCAAATCCATCGACCGGGAGAGATCTTGCAACGAAAGACTGGGATTAAGGTACGGTTTAGAATCCAGAATGTAACTATGTAAGGCAGTGGTTAGATCATCCTTCTTCTCCTCTTTTAATCCACTAGATCGGTACTTAGTAAATTCATCTGACGCATCGGGAAAAGTAAAATTATTAGCCACGCCAAGTTGGCCAACTAAAAAGATCTGAAGGGAAAGTACAGCAGATACGAAAATACACGCTGTATTCGTAGATAGAAGATCAAAATCTGTCATCAAGACAAAACCAATGATCAGACTTGAGGCAAGGATATAAGACCAAAACCAATATCCTAACCACTGTGCACTAGTAAAAACATTACTTGAATAGATCGACTTTAGATTCAGCTCGTAAACCCTTAGGGATCTTATGATGTATATACCTGTAAAGAGATATACCAAAAGGAAAGATGGGTTTACGAAATAGCTCCAAGCTGGAGCCCCCGAAGAAAACACAAGCACTACCCCATCTTGAGAAATGCTTCCGGAACTGCTCAAATAATAGAATACTGCACAGTAGGAGATCAAAAGGGAACTATAGAGGTACCATTTTTTCAACATCACGTGCGATCGAAGTGCATCGATGTATAGCGAATTAATGATGATATGTAACACCGGTAGGGTATTCCCTATTGCGATGATCAGATGCCGATCAGCAACCAGATAGTTGAAGCCTAGAAAGTAGAAAACCAAATGGCAAAAAGTTCCCACAAACCAGGTGATTAATAGGTAGTCCTTCACTCTTTTGTCTCACTTTCGGAGCAAAAGAACAATTACAAAGAGGGCTACTGATAGCCCAAGAAATAACACGAAATACTTAATCACAGGTCAATGTTAGTGAAAGAACCTACCTATCAGCAATATTGTATTCCAATAATGACATTTATCTTGAAGATTAATACTCCAGAAAAGCTTTAATAATTCACCTTATATCAGAAAGTATTGGAAATTGAAGAACTCCAATCAAATGCTAATAACAGACTAACTGCCACGAAAAAAGAAGATATAAACTAGACAGGATGATCTACTAATTCCAGATAACTCTCATTTGTAAGATCAAGTGGTGGCTATTACAGATGAGGCATCTCGCAAGCGAAGAAACTACATAACTGAGGATTCAAATTAGAATTAAAGTCCCTCTTTGACTGCAATCCTAACCATTCCTGCTACATTATTGACATCTAGCTTCGTAAGGATCGCTTTGCGATGTGTTTCTACGGTTCTTACCGCTATGAATAACTTGTCGGCAATCTCCTTTGTAGAAGCTCCATTAACGATCATTGATAGTATCTCTCGCTCTCGATTAGTTAAAAGCTGCGTTTTATTTAGCCCTGTTTTCTCTATCTTCAACGCCTTTGAATGGAGAAGCTCTTGAGCATTGGTGGAGAAGTAGTCATGGCCTGATTCTAGCGTATCTAGACATTCTTCAAATTCTTCTTCGGCTGCTTGCTTAGGTATAAATCCATTCAGTTTCAAATTTGTGGCTTTTCTTATTACTGCTTGATTAAAATGCATCGTAAGTAAAACTATCTTAACCTTTATATCTTTTTTAAGAAGTGTTTCAGCAAGATCTAGTCCATTCATTTTGGGCATTTCCAAGTCAACAAAGACAATGTCAGGTCTAAGAATCATAACCTTATTCAACCCCTCCACTGGATCATTGGAAATGCCTATTACCCTAAAACCCTCTTTTCTTTCTACTAATTTGGCAATACCCGAAGCTACTAATGGATGATCATCGATGATGTAAAGATTAATCATTATGAAATCGGTATTATAATTGTTGCAATAGTCCCAGCATCTGGGCTTGGCTCATAGTTTACTCTACCGCTAATCATATCCAAACGACTTTTAATATTGAGAAGACCATGACCCTCATCACTTCCTTGAAAAATACCTTTGCCATTGTCCTCAACAAATAATATAAGTTTTTGATGGTTTTGAATTAATTGAACCGATACCAAAAATGCTTCAGCATGTCTTATAATATTGCTAAGTAGTTCTTGAAGAATACGATACAAGCTAATCTCTATTTTCTCCTCAAATCGTGTCTCCATATTATCATATTCGAACGAATAGGTAATTTGGCTATGTTCAAAGCAGGATTGGAGGAGGTCTTCAACAGCCTCTACCAACCCCTTTTCCAAAAGTGCCTTAGGCATCATTTGGTGAGAAATTGTTCTTACTTCTTCTGCTGTTTGTGAAGACAACTCGATCAATCTATTAAACTCATTCTTAGAATTATCTTCAAATTGATTGGAAAGACTTATCAGGGAAAGTCTCAGTGCATTCAATTGTTGGCCTATACCGTCGTGAAGATCTTTACTAATCCGTTTCCTTTCGCTTTCAGCAGCTGTAATAACACTCTTGAAACCTCTTTCCTTTTCAATCAAAATAGCTGCTTGCAATTTTTGATTTTGTTTTACCCTATTGTAACTGTAAAAAAGGAAACCAACGAGTAGAGCAATCAGTGCGGAGGCAGAAATCAGAACGATAGCATTTTTTTGTTTGGTAATGGTAGACTCTTTGATTTTGATATCTAATGCTTGCTGAACAATTTCCCGTTCCTTTATTTCCGATTCGTACCTTTCTCGAATAACTTGAAGATCCCTTGCATTTTGTTCAGAGTATATTTCGCTTCTTAAACTGTCCAAAATTTTTGTCTGCTCCAGATAACCATCCCAACTTTTCATTCTTTCGTAAAGAAATCTAAGATGTTCGGCCATATTCATAAGCATATTTTTGTTGCCTATTTCTTTATACCTAGTGAGTGCTTCTTTTAAAAGCTGCTCGGACAAGTCGTAATTTCCCTTGTACATTTGAAAAATGCCTTGCCTCTGCACAGCATAAGCCATACTTTCCTTTTCACCACTCTGTACAGCGTATACCATGGATTTATCAAAATAAGTTCCCGCTTCATTAAGTAGATCTCGGCTAAGCAAGTAACTCCCAATAACAGATTGCGCTCCCGAAGCATTACGATAGTCGCCGCTTTTGATAGCAAGAATTTCAGCTATTTTCAAGTGGTAAATGCTACTATCAAATAAAGACTGATCATAGATTAGAGTGCCACCAAAACCTCTATGGGCTCGGATAAGAATGGAAGTGTCGCTTGTAATTTGACCTATGTTTAGTGCTTGCTCAAAATAGCCTAAAGCTTGCTCTCGAGAGGTACGGGTGCCCTGATAAAATTCCATTCGACCCATTTGGAAATAATAAAATCCCATTTGAGACGAATCTCCTATTTGGATAGAGGCATCAAGTAATGCTTGATAAACATCAAAGCTTTTGGGGTAATTACCCTCATCAAAATACCTTTCTGCTAATGATAACACTGAATCCATTTCAGCATCAGAAAAATTTTGAGCATACAACGAATTACTAAATTGAGCCAGGCTAAAGCCGAATACCATTAAAGCAATTCGATTTCGGATTCCAAGACAAAGTAAATTCAAAAGCCAGATCATTCAATGTGAAAATACCAATAAACCACGATTTACAATCAGGTATTAATTCCTGTTATTTGATAAAAAACGCGACAATGAACTATTTCAAATTTCCTAGCACCCTTCTTTCTTTTGTACTTGTAGTATTTACTGTCTTTATATTTTCAACATCCTTAAATGCTCAGAAGTCTGTTAAGGAACTGTCAGAATTGCCTGAGAAAAAACTCATGAAGCTGATTACAGCTAAACCGAGTGGGGTCTCTATCGCAGTAAATGCTAGACAGCTATCGTGGGAAGCGCTACCTCCAAAGATCAAAAAGATAGGCCTCCTCAGCTTTTTTGTATATACCAGTGGCAATGGTGCTGGTGGGTATTACTCAGCCTTAACAGAAAAAGGAGGAAGCATGCTGGCTACAATGATATACGATCAATCTTTTCCTGCTTTAAATGAGCAATTATCAAAAAGCGAAATCAACCTGCAAACGCCTGATCAGTATGTTCCTTCCGATAAATTAAGTATTTATCAGGATTCAAAAATTGAACTTTCGGGCGCGATGAAGTTTGCACAAGGTTTTCAAAACAGATTCGAAAAAGGAGAAACAGATAATGAAAGTGCTGTAGCAGACGGCTATACACTTTACACTGCCTCATTGATGGGGGGAAGATATAAAACAAAGTAGAGGAGTAGGTAAAATCGCCAAAGAGTTGAATCTTGACGCCACAATCACTGTACATTTTGAAACTGATCTATCTGGAAAAAAAATTGTCTTGGAAGGAATTACGCTTGCCATGCATGGACCTAATCCTGAGCCCTTTGATCCGAGCAGGGAATATAAAGGAGTTTCAAAAGGGACAAGAGGATACTGGGAAGGGATTCACTATGGATCAATTTCGCTTACTATCCCGAAAGCTATTGCTATCGCTGAATACTCAAAGAAGGAAATATCAAATTTGAATGTCAGTGGATTAGATGCGATTTTAAAAATTATGACAGATAAACTCCTAGAAACAGCAAATGACGGCTTCAAGAAAACATCAAAGCCTTCCAGGCCCTCTAGGTAAGAGTTAAGAACCTACAAAAGAACAGTTCATTAGATTGAGGAGCAAAGGACATTTCAAACTCCTTTCGCTACTCAATCAATACACTCTCTACTGAATCAATTGAGTTGGCCGGACTTGAAGTTCAAAACATCAGTGCCAATTGCCAATGGAAATTACACAGAAACCTCATCACCGTATATCAGACACGTCTCTCTTTTCCAGTTCACTCAGAAAGATCGAAGCAAGCCGATAGACCTGATCTGAAAAGTGCCCAAACTCTTCTGCTCGCGCATTGATTGAGGCATTGATTACCATATTGTATTCCGGAAAGAGTATTAAGAAGTTCATAGAACCTTTGCTCACTCCACCGTGATGAACAATCCATGTTTCTTCACCATCTAATAATTCTTCTCTACTGTAGTGGTAGTATGAACGCCACCCAAGCGCATATTCCTGCTCATTCACTTCACCATTGATGAGAGGTTGAGGCGTAAAGAAAGTTTTCAAGGTACTCCTACTCAGAAAGGTCGTATCGTTCAGATAGGCATTACCCATTTTCACTAAATCAGAAGGAGTGGACAAAAATCCACCGCCAGCCCACTTATAGCTAAGGTTAACTTCAGACAATCCAAAAAGCGTCTTGTATTCTTTATAACGATTCTTCTTCGCTCGGTAAAAAGTGGCCAGATTGGAGATATCAGGAACACTATGATCACCGAGAGTCGCATCCATTTCTAAGGGAGTGAAAATTTCCTTCTCCATATATTCCAGAAATGGCTGGTTTGAATACACCTCTATAAGTGAACTAGCCAAAATCACATCGAAGGAACTGTAGGCGAAATCCGTCCCCGGCCGATAAAGCAATTTTGCATCATTAAAAACATTCAGCCCTTCGGTAACCGAATCATACTGCTTGCAATTACATAACGTAACCACCCAACTGGAAATCCCAAAATCCCGATAGTTTCCAACGCCAGCAGTATGACTAAGCAATTGTCTGGTAGCGAAATCCCATCGCTTTACTGGATAGTTCGGAATTTTTCTACCTATCGAATCGTCAAGATTCAGGAGACCTTGATCAACCAATTTCGCAACCCCTGTGGCAGTTATTGCTTTCGAAGTACTACCTACGCGATACTTTGTATGAACGTCTGCGGGGATCTGCTTCCTCAGATCTGCGTAACCAACAGCTGCCGACCACACGACTTTATTATCGATCCCCACAGCCACAGAGAAGGATGGAACATTGAGCGTTTCGGGAACTGATTGAAGATGTTCATTTGCCAGTTTGATTTCTTTCTCAAATAGCGCTGATGTATTGCCGTTCTGAACGGGAAACAAAGGATAATCGGGCACCTTTCTCCAACCGGGGTAAGAGGTAGTAAAGGCAGTACATACTCCTACACATAGAACTAATAATGTTTTCATGATCACTCTTTTTGAGATGCGTAAATATTTCATACATCGAAAGTGCAGCGTTATTCAGCTCGGTTTTAAGGAATGCAAACAGAGACCGTCAATTACGAGGCAGATTGCAGCTATTTAGCTACTGAATCAGTTGGAAGTCCTGTCTGCTCCTTCTGTCGACAGCACAATTCCTTTTGTCGCCGTACTTTATTCCTCAAAAGATTATCGAATAGCTTTGAACGCAACATGGGAAGCAACCGGCTCGCACTCTTTTTTCAAACACATACACTAGGTAGACATTTAGGTTTCTGGGCGCTCGTCTACCTCACATTTGTGATCACAAACTCTACATCTGGAACAGGTAGTACATCTATTCTACAAAACCTGGTATCGAATCTAATCCATATGCCTGCCCACCTTCTGGCGGCATATTCACTGAACTATGTACTAATCCCTAATCTGTACAGAAAGCGTAGACACATCCTATTTGTGTTGCTCTTTTTAGTTTCCGCCTATCTCATTTCAATCCTGGATCGATTTCTAAATGTCTATGCAATTGAACCCTTGTTTAGAGAAGGGGACTTCAAGCAGGAAACAGCATATCAGCTATTCACGCAAATTGATCAGCTACTTGAATCTTATTTCCCTAGGCTATATCTGGTGGCTCTTGCTATGACCTTAATTAGAATCTCCAATGAAAACACTCGGATGAGAGAAGTCAATCTCAAACTAGCCAATGAGAAGACCACTACAGAGCTGAACTTTCTCAAAGCTCAACTCAATCCTCACTTCCTATTCAACACCCTAAATAACCTCTACTCTCTAGCAATCCAAAAATCAGACAAAGCACCAGATGCCATTGCCACACTTTCAGAAATACTGGACTATACAATTTATCAGAGCCAAAGTACGGTGAACGTAGAGGAAGAGGCACAAGCAATTCGTAGCTACATAAAATTGGAACAGCTGAGGTACGGAGCGGCATTAAACGTGAAATTTGCTGAGCATATTGAAAAAAGTGGAGTACAAATCTATCCCCTACTTTTCTTGTCGATCGTTGAAAATGCATTCAAGCATGGAACAGGACACACCAGCACTAATCCTGAAATTGTAATCGACTTGACTGTGTCAGCAGAGTTCGTTCGATTTATGGTTAAAAACTCAAAGGGAGTCGCCAATAATAAATCATCCAATAAAAAAGGAATTGGAGTAGCAAATATCAAAAAGCAACTTGCGATCTTGTACCCTGAACATAGCTATGAGGTCAAAGAAACGGAAAAAAGCTATCAAGTAGACGTACGGATTGAATTACCAAGACCATGAAAACGGATTGCATTATTGTTGATGATGAACCTCTTGCCATAGACCTACTTCGAAATCACTTAGGGCAATTTGCTCAAGTGAACGTTAAGGCTACTTTCACCAAACCATTGGAAGCTTTCGAATTCCTCAAATCCAATCATGTAGACTTAATCTTTCTCGACATTCAGATGCCAGGTTTGACAGGTCTAAATTTCCTAAGAGCAATCAAGAATCCCCCAAAGGCAATTATCACGACTGCCTATAGGGACTATGCCTTGGAAGGCTTTGAACTCAATGTTGTGGATTACCTGCTCAAACCCATCACATTCGAACGTTTTTTAAAGGCCATTGACAAATACTTCGAATTACACAAAGCGCCCACTATTTCGGTGAATACTACCAAGAGTGATGAAAAGACAGGGCTATTCATAAGATCTGAAAAAAAGAATGTCAGAGTAGTTTTTGATGATATTCTGTATATCGAGAGTATAAAGGATTACATCAAAATTCACCTAGCGGATAAGCAAATAACCTCCAAAGATCGAATTAGTCACTTTGAAGAATCCTTACCAGATTTTTTTATTCGTATCCATAGGTCTTTCATTGTTAATAGTAAGAAAATCACTGCTTTTACCAACAACGATATTGAGATAAACAAGCTAGAAATTCCTATTGGAGGCTTCTACAAAAAGTCAGTACATGATCGATTGTCTTAGTATGCTGTGTTGGTCAATTATCCCTAGATTCATTGCATTGGTCGCAACCTCCATCGTTTAAACTTTCCACAAACATGATTTTGGAACAATTGAGAAAGTATCCATAGATCTTGTCATTTGATTGGGCTAATATTGAGAACAAATGAACCCTGAAATGAAAGCAACACTATACCTCGCACTTGTATTATCCTTTTTCTACTCCAAAAGCCAAGCAACCGACGAAGATCAAATTGCCAAGTGCATTGAAGGTTATATCACTAATTTTTTCTTGAATGACTATTCAAAAATGGAAGTGAATTTGCATGAAAGACTTTCCAAAAGAGGAGTAAATCAAGATGGCAAACTGAGTGAAGACTATTCAAAATCAGATCTAAAGGAGTTGATGCAAACCAAACCTGCCCTCCCATTCGAAATACAGAAAAACACAATATCCAATATAGAAGTATCGAACAGAGTAGCCACAGCGATTTTAGATACTGGGTATCCTAGGACTAGGTGGAAAGAATACATTCAACTGGCAAAGCTTGATGGCAACTGGATAATAATGGATGTTCTTTGGTGCTTTGAAAAAATTGATGATCAGTAATTCCTCTCTTTCAGTTGATAGAATTACTGTTGGACGGGAGAAACGAATCTTCCCCTCGATTTTGAATTTACTTCTATTTGATAGGTGAATCTTACACACTTTTGTTCATGCCCATGTAAGTTCTTTCGTATCTTCCACCTCCTAAAAAACGAAGGTTATGGAAGCACGGATGGAGAACTTTTCGACATGGATCGATTACAGTAACGACCTAGGTCATAAGGATGAAATTGAAAAACTGTTGATCGCAGCGGGATTTTCCATCCTTAACTACATGGAGCATCCCTTTGAACCCCAAGGGTTTACAGCTATTTGGTTGCTCGCGGAAAGTCACTGTGCAGTACACACTTTTCCTGAGGAGCGAAAAACCTACGTAGAATTGACTAGCTGCAACGTAGCTATGTACGCAAAGTTCATTCAACTATTTCACCAGAAGTATCATGAAATTCACTAAGCAAAGAGTATTTGAGACCCTCGAAAAAGGCACGGGTGATGACAAACTGAGTAAGCGCTTTGATGTCTTCATCATGACGCTGATCATAATAAATGTGATCTTAGTAATACTCGAAACAGTGGAACCCATTTATGTAAGATTTAAATTTTGGTTTGACCTGATAGAAACGATCTCAGTTATCATATTTTCCATTGAGTATCTGGGAAGAGTATGGACGTGCACGCTAATGGAAAAACATGAACATCCATTCTGGGGACAAATTAAATATATCTTCTCTTGGGTAGCATTGATAGACCTCTTTGCAATCCTTCCCTTTTATCTACCCTTGCTATTTGCAATGGATGGTAGATTCATCCGGATACTAAGGATCTTTAGACTCGTGAGGCTATTCAAAATGGGTAGGTACTCAACGGCCTTTGGTCTCATTATTCAGGTTTTTAAAAAGAGAAGAGAGGAGCTAATTATTAGTCTTACTTTTCTTTTGGTTATGCTCATTTTCGCTTCTGGTCTAATGTACTACATAGAGCACGAAGCTCAACCAGAAGCATTTAGTAGTATCCCTGAGACGATGTGGTGGGGGGTAGCTACACTTACCACTGTTGGGTATGGAGACGTCTATCCTGTGACTGCTCTTGGACGTTTTCTAGGAGCTATCATCGCTATTTTAGGTGTTGGACTGTTTGCCTTGCCAGCCGGTATCATCGCTTCCGGGTTTGAATCCGAACTTAGCAAGCGCAAGAAAGATGAGGAATAAACTCATATACTTTTTTGTCTATCAAATAGCGCTTCTAACCTGGAGTTTCAAACTTCACAATCATTACTTTGAGTTTGCTACCGCAGACCAGGCGGGTCTTACCTTCACGGCTCTGTTACCACTGGTTCTTTTAAGATTCGATCTCCAAATCAGCAGAAACATGCTCTGGATATTTCCAGTAGCTACTCCTCTACTCCTTTTTCCAATCGTCGATTTCACCATTGCCTATTTTTCAGATATCTGGATCTTGCTTTACCTCTTGCTGTTAACGAATGGAAGTATTGT
>JABSPG010000639.1 GCA_013214445.1 Ekhidna sp.
ATTCAAGCCGCCGGCTTTGAACTGGTGGATTATTCCGACCTGCATTACCGTGCCGACGATGAACTGGAATACGAAGTCGGCCGCCGTTCCGTTTCCGGCAACACCGATCGCTGGACCCTGAAATTTAAAAAAGTGAAAAAATAATCGGTCCCATCCGGCCAGCCCGCCTGTGGGCTGGCCATGATCTGTTTCTGCCATGATCCTCAACATCCAACTGCTCAGGGCTTTGGCTGCGCTGGCAGTGGTCTTGTATCACATCGCCCCATATTATTTACCTCCAGCAGGCGATGGCGGCTGGTTGCTGGTTTTTTTCCGGCAATTTGGCTATGCCGGCGTGGATGTGTTTTTTGTGATCAGCGGCTATGTCATTTGGCTCACCAGTCGCAAAGACAACGCACCCGGCGCGGGTCATTTTCTGTTCAAACGACTGGCCCGCATTTATTTGGGCTACTGGCCTTATTTGCTCATCACAGCCGGGATCATGGGTTATTTCGGGATTCCATTAAAACCGAGTACTGCTCTAATATTTAGCATCGTTTTCGGAATTTCAGTAGATGACTCTATCCATTTTTTAGCAAAGTATCGACAAGAGCTTTATGCTAAAAAGTTCAACGTTTCAGAAGCGATAAGTAAGAGTATTCGTGAGACAGGCTCAAGTATGATTTATACTTCGATCATCCTATTCTTTGGCTTTATCATTTTCGTTTTATCCGAATTTGGGGGGACCATTGCATTGGGCAAACTCACCTCGATCACCCTGTTCTTTGCGATGGTGACTAATGTGGTAGTCTTACCCGCTCTTATCCTACAATTTGACAGTGGAAAACGCGACAAATCCAAGAGAGCTCTAATCGCAGATATTCCTGAATTAGCAGAAGGAATTGATGAGAACGGGCAAGAAGTAAAAAAAGAAAATCAGAACTATTAAGAATTTTTAGGTAAGTGAAATACCCTGAGTACAAAAAAGTCAGCCATTCGGATATAGCAAAAGACATTCTCAAATTCTGGGAGAAAGAAGAAATCTTTGAAAAATCTGTATCCAGCCGAGAAGGAAAAGACACTTTCACCTTTTATGAAGGACCACCTTCTGCTAATGGAACGCCAGGTATCCACCATGTGATGGCTCGAACGGTTAAGGATATCTTCTGTAGATACAAGACGCTAAAGGGTTACCAAGTGAAAAGAAAAGGCGGCTGGGATACTCACGGACTTCCAGTAGAACTTCAGGTTGAAAAGCAGCTGGGGATCACAAAAGATGATATCGGAAAGAAAATTACCGTTGAAGAATACAATGCAAAGTGCCGTGAAGCTGTAATGAAATTTAAAGGTGAGTGGGATGATCTCACTCGCCAAATGGGATACTGGGTGGATTTGGAAAATCCGTATGTCACATTTGAGAAAGAGTATATAGAATCGGTTTGGAATCTGCTAAAGAGACTATTTGACAAAGATCTTCTTTACAAAGGATATACGGTTCAGCCTTACTCACCTGCGGCTGGCACAGGTCTAAGTTCTCATGAACTAAATCAGCCTGGAACCTACCGAGATGTAAAGGATACTTCAATTGTTGCCCAATTCAAAGTCCGAAAAAATGATCAGAGCAGCTTCTTATTTAGCACTGATGATGAAGATGTAAGGATAGTAGCATGGACTACCACACCATGGACGCTACCTTCAAATTGTGCACTTGCAGTAGGGGAAAAGATTACCTATGTCAAAGTAAAAACCTACAATCAGTATTCACATGAACCCATTTCAGTAGTACTTGCAAAGGATCTGGTTGGAAAATATTTCTCTGAAAAAGCTAAGGATCTTTCACTGGCTGACTACACCCAAGGAGATAAACTTATCCCTTTTGAGATTGCACAGGAGTTCAAAGGAACAGACATTCTGGAAGTCAAATACGAACAATTGATGCCATATGTCACTAGTGATGACCTTGAACAAAATGCCTTCAGAGTCATTCCGGGAGACTTTGTTTCGACAGAAGATGGAACGGGTATTGTGCATACGGCTTCCGTATTTGGTGCGGATGACTTTAGGGTAACACAACAAGCTGGAGTGCCTTCGGTAATGGTCAAAGATGAAAAAGACCAGGAAGTACCTTTGGTAGATAAGCAAGGACGTTTTGTTAAGGAAGTAACAGACTTTGCCGGAAAGTTTGTGAAAGAGGAGTACTACAGCAACGAAGAACGAGACGCATCGGATTTCAAACCAACTGATGTACTCATAGCTATCAAACTTAAGGAAGATAACAAGGCTTTCAAAGTTGAAAAGTATGAGCACTCATACCCTCACTGTTGGAGAACGGATAAACCAGTACTTTACTATCCGTTGGATTCTTGGTTTATAAAAACCACTGCACTCAAAGACCGACTAGTCGACCTAAACAAGACCATCAACTGGAAGCCAGCTTCAACAGGTACCGGAAGATTTGGAAACTGGCTGGAAAATCTGGTAGACTGGAACCTTAGTAGATCAAGATTCTGGGGTACCCCCCTACCCATTTGGGTAACTGAAGACAGGACAGAAATGAAGTGCATCGGTAGCATCGAGGAGCTTCAACAAGAAGTACACAAATCAAGGGAAGCTGGATTTATGGCGTCCGATCTACCTGCAGACTTTGATTTACATAGGCCTTATGTAGATGATGTTGTTCTTGTCAGTGAATCAGGT
>JABSPG010000640.1 GCA_013214445.1 Ekhidna sp.
GTAAATTCCTCCCAACCTTTCTTCTGATGTGAACCTGCTTTTCGAGCCTCTACTGTGAGTGTGGCATTCAAAAGCAATACGCCTTGCATGGCCCAGCGTTCAAGATTCCCTGAAACTGGAATCGGTTGACCTAAATCATCAGCAATTTCTTTAAATATATTTTGTAGCGAGGGTGGATGTCTTACCCCTTCCGCCACAGAAAAACATAAACCATTGGCTTGCCCCGGACCGTGATAAGGATCTTGTCCCACAATAACGACTTTTACTTCATCAAATGGACAATGGTCAAAAGCGCTGAAAATCAATGATCCAGGAGGATAAATCGTCTTGGTTCGATACTCCTCTTTCACAAAGTTTACCAGGTGTTCAAAGTACTCCTTTTCAAACTCATCTGAGACCTGTGACCTCCAGCTATCCTCAATTTTTACAGTCATTCTGATATATTGATCGTCTTAAATTGGTAAAACAAAAAATTCACGTAAATTGTCTTCTAAGTTATGACTACTGGAGTTACAAAAGGCATAAAGGTATCTGTTGAGACAAACTATCAACCGGAACATTCCCAACCGGCTCATCAGCATTTTGTCTTTACATACAGAATAACAATCGAAAACAACTCCACCAGTACTGTACAGCTCAAAGCAAGGCATTGGGACATATTTGATGCAGGCCATCCCATTAATGAAGTTGATGGTGAGGGAGTAGTTGGAAAACAACCAGTACTTGAACCAGGCGAAATCCATCAGTATGTTTCTGGATGTAATCTCAAATCTGGAATTGGAAAGATGAAAGGTTACTACACCATGGAGCGTATTGTGGACGGAAAACTCTTCAATGTGGAAATCCCGGAGTTCAACATGGTCGTCCCTTTCAAGCTCAACTAAATAAGCGCTCTTGGGCCTGTTCTTTTTCCGAATATGGAAATACGCTAGGTATAAAATCAGAAGTGTTGGTGCGCATGGACTACACAGCCCCTTCCTCTTTGATCTGTACAATGAAGCGTTCAAACCATCTGCAAATTTTCGTTTACCTCAAATTGAATCGATTCGAAAAAAGCTTCTGCAAGACACCACGTTAGTCGATTTATACGACCTTAAGAGCCAAAGAAATTATACGCGGACAATCAGATCGATCGCTCAGACATCTGTAAGCAAACCAAAATTCTCAGCATTTCTTAACCTTCTGATCAACTACCTCAAAGTAGATTCAGCAGTGGAAACAGGTACATCATTGGGGATCAATGCCATGTACATGGCTGGAAGTGACCAATTGAAGACGCTTACAACTGTAGAAGCTTCTCCAGTAATCGCAGCAATTGCTAAGCAGCAATTCAGCAAGCTATTTCAACAGAAGATTCAGTTGAAAAACGGAACCATTCAGGAAGTATTTGAAGGAGTAATCATTAGAGAAAAGCCTGAATTATGTTTCATAGATGCTGATCATAGATCACAAGCAGTTGAGTACTGCATAGATATTATCGTGAGGCATAATCCAGGGATCAAATGTATCGTGATACATGATATTTACTGGTCTGAAGATATGTATGAATCCTGGAACAAGATTGTGAGTAATGACTCGTTTAATCTCACAATAGACATCTTTCAAGCAGGACTTATATTTCCAAACATAGAGATGCCTAAACAGCATTTTACTATTCGTTTCTAATCAGCAAGTGATTATCTAATTTTGCAAAAATTTAATTAGAACATGGAGGAAAACAACCCATCAGAGCAACCTAATTTCCTAAAACCAAAAAAGAACAGGACCCCTGTCTTTATCATTATCACCTTTTTACTGTTAGTGGCAGTCGTTTTCTTTTATTATCAAAACCAAGAACTTGAAAAAGAGAGGGTCAAGCAACAACAAGAGATCTCTACTACCTACCTCAAGTTAGATTCAGTTTCGAATCAACTAGAAATAAGAATCCAAAAAATTGAAGAACTAGGTGGAGAAGTAGATACATTAGAAGCCTTAAAAGCAGAACTAGAGGCTGACAAAAAGCAACTGCTGTTAGATGCTGAATACCAAAGAGACAGAATCACTCGCTTAAATAATAGAGTAGATGGATATAAGGAACTGCTGCTGCTAAAAGATGAAGAAATTGAACAGCTCAAAGTCCTAAACGAACAATTGTCAGAAGAGAATACAACACTAAAGGTGGAAAAGAATGAACTAAACCAAACTGTTCAACAGCTGGAACAGAGTACTAAGGCCTTGCAGGATAAGGTAGCGTATGCTTCTAAATTAGCGATAGATGGCATGAGAATTATCGCAATCAGTGATCGTGGAAAAGAACGTACCGATGGAGAATACCGAAACAGGCACATTGAAAATCTAAAAATTGAATTCACTGTTCTTGAAAATGAAATAGCCCCCATAGAAGGAAAAGACATCTTGCTGAGAGTGATTGCTCCAGACGGAAATGTACTATTTGACGTTACAAGAGGATCTGGATCATTCACCTTTGAAAACAGGGAAATGTTTTACACTGCAAAGCAAGAAATACTCTATGACCGGAGCAGCCAATCGGTTAGTTTTCTGTATGATAAGGGAAGTGACTATGCGATTGGTCAGCATAAGGTAGAAGTGTATACAGACGGATACCTCATGGGGAAAGGATCTTTTATGGTAAAGTAAATCCCCGATCTTT
>JABSPG010000641.1 GCA_013214445.1 Ekhidna sp.
CTTGTAGGTAAGCATGAGATCGGTTATGCATCTTGGCATTTTGAAGGTTGATTGCTAAAGAAGCCAAAGATCTAACTATTGCAACAGTATCTCCTGTAACCTTAGCAGTATCTAGTTTTTGGATCAACTGCGAAAGAAAAGCTTCTCTACTTTGACCTGAACTAGGGTGGTCTTGACCTGTGGCTTCAAAAAGAACAATTGCCGTCAAAAAAAATGAGGTGACAATTAATCTCGGCATCAAAATTCCTTTTGTTAAATATTGAAAGTCATTTGAAATAAAAACCCTGGTCCATCGGGAAGCAAGTATTTACCATTTAATTGCTTCACTTGACTCTTGATCAAGTCTGTGCCAAAACCTTCTTTTGATCCTACTTTAAAACCTTTACCATTATCCCAATAGACCATCTCATATTCATTTCCAGATTGCTTAAAACTAAGCGATATGGTTGGATCTTTTATTTCTTCTTTAAATCCATGCTTTACAGAATTAGTCACCAGCTCATTGGTAATTAACCCTAAATGTATCATCGTATCTACGGGAAGCGTTAGGTTGTCTACATCCAGCTTAAGCTCTATGCCCTGAGCAGATAGGGAGAAGAGCAGCTCCTCTAGTAATTCGTGAAAGTATTGGTGCACATCCACATTGATAAACTCACAGTCATATAGTCTTCGATGAAGCAGTGCCAAAGATTGAATTCTCTTTTCATTGTCCAATAGGTTTTGCTTTATCTCCTCATTTTCTACTTTCTCAGCTTGCACCGCAATCATACTTGCCAGCATTTGGAGATTGTTTTTAACTCGATGGTTTTGTTCACGTACCAGATTCGCATTGAGGTCACGAAGTTTTTTATTTTTCTGAAAAAGAAGATAGAGATATAGGGAAAGTGCTAAGAAGATGATGATACCAGCTATTGAGATGATAAGTAATCTACGGGAGGCCGAAAGCTCCGCCTCAGTTTGGCCCAAGACTTCTTTTGTTTTTGAAACTTCGTATTTTTGGTCATTTTCGTAGAGCTTGTCTTCATGAGTGCTGGCTACAACTTGGGCATATGCATTTATGGACGCATCATAAAGCTTTCCCAGGGTATCAAGGTTGTTCTCGTTGGCAATTAGTTTCAGAAGGGTGGAGTAATAACCGAACTCTGATTTGATATCTGGCTTAAAGTCAATAAACTGAATCTCTTGGAGTACTTGCCTAGCTTCTTCCAAGCTATCGTGTAGCAAAAGGTACCAACCATAAATTTGCCGCATATCAAATTGCAACTCATGGTCTCGACTCCAAACTTTCGCTGCTTCCTGATAGTAATAAGAAGCGGAATCATGCCACTCTCTGGTATCCCTGGCTTCCTTATTGTAAACGCATATTATTCCGCGATAACCCCATCCAATACCACTATCATCAGCTCCGTAAACTCTCTTAGCAAGTTCGGATTGTCTCTCAAACCACCAAATAGCAGAATCTACAGTGGTTTGATAAAGTGGATTTGGGTATTCTCCTATCTGAACCAAGAGGTTATAACCAGCCATACCCGATATTCTCAACATCAAAGAGTCATTCTTGGATGCAGTAGCATAATGGATCCCTTCTCTTAGATATTCCTTTGATCTTTCAATCATTCTTGCGCTCTGGAAATTGATGGCCAGAGTTGCAAGAGATTCCACAATAATAGCCGTGTCTCCTGTTGTCTTTGCTGAATCAAGTCTTTTTATCACTTCGGCGAGAAAAGTTTCCCTACTTTGGCCTTTTTTTGGGTGGTCTTGAGCTGAGGTTTGAAATAAAACAAATGCCAAAGTCAAAGTGAATATCAAGTATCTAAGCAATACCATTTTTGTGAACGGTACCATTAGTAATTAGTAACCACTTTAAAAGTAAATCCATTATTTTCTGGAACTTCACGATCTCCATGCAAACTACTATCCTTACGTAGAAATGATAAGTGGAAGGGGAGAGGGTAAGAGTTCAGCTCAGGCATTGTTATTATTGTTTATTTCCCCACTTCTATCACTTTGATGATTTTCTGACATAGTTAGTTACTTCAGTACATGCAATTTTAAATAGGTAAGCAGTAGTGGCAAGTAAAATTTAAGGTTTTTTTACGCTTACTTATTTTGTATAGTCGAACCAACGTCTGAATCATTTTCAGGTTCAAAAAAATGATTTTTTGCCTGCTGATAGATAGCATTCAATAAGGACATTTACGTCTTTTGCTCATGAGCAAGATGTTTCTTGTATCAAATTATCAACAAGTTTTATTCGACCAGTTTATGAATCGAAATATGAATATATGAAACCAACTAAACTATAGCTGTGGCATGAAGTCTCGGCTTTTGTAAGACAGCTCGTGTTGACCTAACTTCTATTCTGCATTCGCATTTGTTCACTGTTCCAGTGATCGTCTGCATCGACTAAACCTCTCTTAAGATCTTCTTCTAGCAATTTTTCCTGCTGTGCAATTTCTTCTCTAGCCTTGAAAATATAGGAGTCACTATTTTGTGGTTCATCTGCTAGTCTCCGTAAACTCTCCTCATCGTATCTAATAAAGTTTTGAGCTTGGCGATGTACACTGTACTTCCTAAAACCAAGGTAGCTTAGTACATCTGCAGCTAACTTCACAGAGGTGTCAAGTGACTCTCGGTAGACATGCTGTAC
>JABSPG010000642.1 GCA_013214445.1 Ekhidna sp.
CAACTTTTTCGCCATCCTTGATCACTTCATAGTGTAGGTGTGGTCCCGTGGATGTGCCAGTGTTTCCAGAATATCCGATCACTTGACCCCTTTTAACTTTGTCACCTGGTTTCACCAAAAATTTATTTAAGTGTCCGTACAGAGTTTGATAACCAAAACCGTGATTTAGCTTTATGTATTTTCCGTAACCGCTGAACCTCGTGATAGTGGCTAGTACTTCTCCATCTCCAGTAGCATATACAGGAGATCCTGTAGGCAATGAAAAATCAATTCCCCAGTGCATTTTCCTTACCTTATAAATGGGATGCATTCTCATGCCGTATCCAGATGCAAGTCTTTTCAATTCTTTATTAGAGACTGGCTGTATTGCCGGTAATGCAGCAAATTTTTCTTCCTTGTTCTTTGCTAACTTAAGAATCTCATCGTAAGACTTAGTCTGAATGTACATTTGTTTTTTCAGCTTGTCGATTCGCTTCATGTTACTTAAGATTAGTTCCTCTCTTTTAAGACCTTTGTCTAAGAGTTCTCTATATCTATTAGCTCCACCAACACCTGCTGTTCTTATTTCTTCAGGAACAGGTTCTACACCGAACACAACTCGATAAATATCATCATCTCTCTCCCCCAGAACCCCAAGCATATTATCTACTTCCTTGATGTCTTTTGAAAGGAGCTCATAATAAAGTTTCAATTCCTCGTTTTCCTTTCGAAGGGCAGATTTTGTGGGAGATTCAAAATAATGGTCGGTAACAAAGAAAATACCTAATCCTAAAATTGAGGAGACAACAAAAAAGCCAAGTAAGTTTAGGATAATATCCCAAGATGAAACTTTAATTCGTTCGTACCTGCAAGATTCTGTGTCATAGTAGTACTTAATTTTAGCCATGGGTTGAAAGGGTATTTATCTTAATTTTGCGAGAGTCAAAAACAGACTTAAAACAAAATCTTTCTGCAATTTACGGATAATTGAGTTTTTTTCATAATTACAAGATTTAACTGTAACATTCTAACATCTTTTCTTCAATGAATTCTCAGTCTATAAGGAAAACCTTCCTAGAGTTTTTCGAAAGCAAATCCCATAAGATCGTTCCTTCGGCACCTATTGTGGTTCAAAACGATCCAACCCTTATGTTTACGAATGCAGGGATGAATCAGTTCAAAGATTTCTTCCTAGGCAATAAAGTTGCAGGTCAAAAGAGAGTTGCTGATACTCAGAAGTGCTTGAGGGTTTCTGGCAAGCACAACGACCTTGAGGAGGTGGGTATCGATACGTATCACCATACCATGTTTGAAATGCTGGGTAATTGGTCTTTTGGCGATTATTTCAAAGAAGAAGCCATAGACTGGGCGTGGGAGTTACTAACCGATCGGTTTGGGCTACCTAAGGATCGCTTTTACGCTACTATTTTTGAAGGTGATAGTGTGGAGAGTCTTGAGCAAGATGCTGAAGCAAAGTCCTACTGGCTAAAACATTTACCTGAGGATAGGGTGCTTAATGGAAATAAGAAAGATAATTTCTGGGAGATGGGCGATACCGGGCCTTGTGGCCCTTGTTCAGAACTCCACATCGATCTAAGACCTCAAAGTGAGGTCGATAAGGTTGCTGGACATGAGTTGGTAAACCAAGACCATCCTCAGGTTGTAGAAGTGTGGAATCTAGTCTTTATCCAGTATAATAGGTTGGCCAATGGAACCTTAGAAAACTTGCCAGAAAAACATGTGGATACAGGTATGGGTTTCGAGAGGCTTGCGATGGCTATACAGAGGAAGCAATCAAACTACGATACAGATGTTTTTCAACCTCTGATACAATATGTAGCAAAGAAAGCAGGGGTCTCATATGGAGCAGATGAGAAGATTGATATTGCTGTCAGAGTAATATCGGATCACATTAGAGCGATTGCTTTTACCATTGCCGACGGCCAGTTGCCAAGCAACAATAAAGCAGGTTACGTTATTAGGAGAATTCTACGCAGAGCAGTGCGTTATGGCTATACCTTTTTAGATTTTAAAGAACCATTTCTGTATGAACTTCTTGATATTTTGGTTGATCAATTCGATGGTGTTTTCCCTGAGCTAGTCAGTCAAAAGGAATTTATCGCGAAGGTCATAAAAGAGGAGGAGCTGTCGTTTTTGCGTACGCTTGATAATGGCTTGCGAAAGCTGGACGGACTGATTTCGGGTGATAGCACGCTGATTGAAGGCTCAACAGCCTTTGAGCTTTATGATACTTACGGTTTTCCTCTTGATTTAACGGCTCTAATTGCGCGCGAAAACGGGATGGAAATTGATGAAGTTGGATTCCAAAAAGAAATGGAGGTTCAGAAGAATCGATCAAAAAATGCTGGAAAGCAAACCATGGGAGATTGGACGGTAGTTGGTGAAGGAGAAGAGACGAAGTTTATTGGATATACGGATGTTACAGCTAATACCAAGGTTCTTAGATACCGAGAGATCACTCAAAAGGACAAGAAACAGTTCCAAGTTGTTCTGGAAACTACACCTTTTTATGCAGAGAGTGGAGGCCAGGTTGGTGATACTGGCTTTTTGGAATTTGGCGATCAAAAGGTTCAAGTAGTTGACACTAAGAAAGAAAATGATTTGATTGTACATTTCTTAGACAAGCTTCCTTTCGACCTATC
>JABSPG010000643.1 GCA_013214445.1 Ekhidna sp.
AGGTGCAAAATTCTTTGGCTATCCTAACCCAAAAGATATTATTGGAAAATCTTTTGCCCAATGGGGACGAGAAGGCAAAGTCATCGGGGTAGTTGAAGATTTCAACTATGTATCTCTGCATGACGAAGTAGAACCGCTTTCTATCAGGTTTGGTACACGACATAATGTATCCGTGATTTCACTAAAGGTCAACTCGGAGAATTATGCAAAAACGCTTTCGGAACTTGAAAATATCTGGCAAAAGCATATCCCTCACAGGCCTTTCGATTCTCGCTTTGCCGATCAAAACTTTGATAGTCAGTATGAAGCAGATGAGCGATTCGGCATGATCTTTTCCATCTTCTCTGCTCTTGCAATTTTTGTTGCCTGCCTCGGGCTATTTGGACTCACGATCTACAGTACGGCTCAAAGGAACAAGGAGATAGGCGTAAGAAAGGTATTGGGCGCATCTGTGAGTAGAATCATTGCGCTGCTATCGAAAGATTTCTTGATGCTATTCTTTATTGCATTGATTATTTCCGTGCCACTTTCCTGGTACGTGATGAATAATTGGCTGGATGGTTTTGCATATCGCATCACGCTTGGAGTAGATGTCTTCGTGATAGCTGCTGCTGTTAACTTGTTTGTCTCGTTCATTACCATGAGTTTTAAAACGGTACGAGCCGCCATGGCAAATCCCGTGGAGTCACTTCGCGATGAATAGCAAACATCCGTCAAGACATCTTTTACGACTTTTTCGCTGGTTCTGCCATCCTGATTATGTGGAAGACATTGAGGGCGACTTGTGGGAACGATTTGAAAGGAGACCATCACAAATGCGATTCGCTTTTGAGGTCTTTAAACTCATGAGGCCCTCACTAATGAGAAATTTTGGTGGTACCCGAAAACTAAATTATTACGGCATGTTTAAGCACAACTTACTGATAACCCTGCGTGGTTTCTTGAGATATAAAAATTCATTTTTAATTAACTTGATTGGCCTTTCCACCGGCCTGGCTTGTACCCTCCTGATTTACTTGTGGGTAAATGATGAGCTCCAAGTGGACAAATTCCATACTAAAGATGATCAGCTGTACAGCGTCATGGGAAATCAACACACCCCAGAGGGAATCAACACATGGAATGGCACTCCTGCACCATTAGCTCTGGCGCTTGAAAATGAATTTCCTGAAATAGAAAGAGCTGTGGCATCTACGGATCCAGCTTGGAACATGACTTTTAGCTTATCTGCAAATGACAAAAAGCTCAAATCTGTAGGTAAGTATGTTTCCCAAGGGTACTTTGAACTTTTCTCCTATGATCTAGTCAAAGGCAATATCGCAGAAGCTTTATCAGATAAGAGCGCAATTGTAATCTCAGACAAGCTTGCTCAAAAACTGTTTAAGGACAATCAAAACATCATAGGCGAGCCTATCCAGTGGGAAAGTGCCTCAGACAAACGGATATCCAAGGTTACCGGTGTTTTTAAAGCACCTCCGGCCAGCTCCACAGATCAGTTTGATTTTTTACTTCCCTTTGACATCTACCTTTCAGAGCAACAAAACTGGTATGCACCGATATCAATCACTCATGTACTGTTGAGTAAAGAAGCCAACCTTGCTGTGATCAATGCCAAAATAAAGGACTTTATGACCACCAAAGTGGAAGAATCAGAAGTGACTCTGTTCCTTGAAAGGTATTCTAATGCTTATCTATATGGCAACTACGAAAATGGGGTGCAAGTCGGGGGAAGAATACAGTATGTCAAACTTTTTTCAATTATCGCTTGCTTCATTTTGCTGATCGCCTGCATCAATTTCATGAACCTTTCTACTGCCAGAGGCTCACGAAGAGTAAAAGAACTGGGAGTAAAAAAGGCCTCTGGTGCCACACGAGGGAACCTCATTACGCAGTACCTAAGCGAATCAGTACTTATGTCTTTCATAGCTCTTTTGTTCGCATTAATGATGGTTTACTTAGCTCTTCCAGCTTTCAACCAACTTACAGATAAAACCATCAGTCTATCTTTTGATCAGCAAATCTTGTTTACCTCAATAGCGATTACATTTTTAGTAGGCCTTGTTTCAGGAAGCTATCCTGCCTTCTATTTGTCTGGGTTTAGCCCTGCTGGTATTCTGAAAGGCACACTGAAAAGCTCTGCTGGTGAAGCCTGGATCAGAAAAGGATTGGTCGTGTTTCAGTTTTCTATATCCATCCTATTGATCGTTTCTGTTTTCGTCGTATACAAGCAAGTCGAGTTTGTGCAAGACAAACACTTGGGCTACAACAAAGACAACCTGATCCTCTTCGAAAACAACGGCAAAATCTCAGAGAATTTTGACACTTTCATGAACGAGCTGAAAAATATACCTGGTGTGGTCAATGCCTCTGGTATGACCAATGGAATGTTTGGAGCACCCGGTGGGGAACTTTCCTGGAATGGCACCTCTAGCTCAAACTTCAGCAGGTTTATTGTGCACTATGATTTCATTGAAACACTTGGGCTATCCATTGAAGAAGGTCAAGCTTTTTCAAATGTTCCTTGTTCTTTTGTACCTGCGTAGCTTTTAGATGCTTTTGCACGGTACTTGTAACTTATGTTCTTTTTTATTTGTACATGCATTCAGGTTTAGTGCTGATGTCTTTTTGCAAAAA
>JABSPG010000644.1 GCA_013214445.1 Ekhidna sp.
TGCGCAGCAAGGTTCTTCGATCGTTTATACTGCATTTTTTGATATCGTTGCTACTCCACCAACCTACGATGGTAGTCCGTTCTCCTTTTCCACTCAGGATGACAATGCGCAAGGGTTTACGTTCAGTACAGATGGAAGCAAAGTCTTCATGGTGGGCTGGCAAAATGATGCCGTTCATTCCTATACACTGACCACTCCATTTGATATTACAGGGGGAGTGACGTACGACAACACACCTTTAGATATTTCCACCGAGACGTTATCTCCCTCAGGTATCGTCTTCAATAGAGAGGGTACGATTATGTACATCGTGGATGGCAATGCCGACAGGATATTTCAATACATCTTATCCACCCCATTTGATATTGCTGCAAGCGTTTCCTTAGTCGGTGACTTAAATGTAGCAACACAAGATAACGACATTGAGGGTATGGCCTTTGCTGCTGATGGCTCGAAGCTTTTTGTGATTGGTAATCAGAATGATCAGGTGTATCAGTACTCTTTGAGCATTCCTTTTGATGTGACCAGTGGAGTGACCTATGATGGCAATCCATTTTCTGTAACATCCGAAGAGACAGAACCCCAATGTTTGGCTTTCAATGCCGCCGGTACCAAGCTGTATGTGTCAGGGGTGTTGAATGATGCCATCATCCAATACAACCTTGTGACTCCTTTTGATATTACGTCTGGCGTGACGTTGGATGGTAGTTTTGATGTTTTTGCCCAAGAGCAGAACCCTGCTGAGATCCAATTCAACCCATCGGGTACCAAAATGTACATGTCGGGTGGTTTCGACGAATTGGAGCAATTCAGCTTGCCGCAGAGTCCCTTTACCGAGGTGCCTGCTAATGATGGTTCAGTAGACGGTTCATTGATCATTACTTTGACAGGTGGCGAAACGTTTACAGGTGCCACTGAGGTAGAAACTAATCTAACCATCTCTAATTTACCCTCCGGACTCACGCCATCGGTGGCCTTGTCAGTGGGAAATAAAGTAGCGACCATCACGTTGACAGGCAATGCAACTAGTAATGAAAGCAGTGATAACGTTGGGGACCTGCAGTTCACTTTTGCCAATGGCGCCTTCACAGGAGGTGATGCCTCTGCTTTAAACAATGCGGTGGGAGCTAATACGGGTCTAGGTCTCACTTTCGAGGATAATCCCATACCTGGGATTACTTATTCAGCTCCGATAGATATTGTAAACAATCCTCCTGTTTTTAATGGTAGTCCAGCTTCTGTTTCAGCTCAAGTAGCTGCGCCAGAGGGATTGGTTTATAGCTTTGATGGCAGCAAAATATTCCTCATTGATTCGGATGACGATGAGATTTATCAATACAGTCTAACCATTCCTTTTGATGTCTCTTCGGGGATATCTTTTGATGGTAGTCCACTTTCAATTACTGCAGAGGTTCCTTCGCCCTCAGACTTGATATTTAGCCCTGCAGGAGATAAACTCTATGTGATAGGTCGGCTCAATGATGCTGTAAACCAATATAGTTTGGCAACACCTTTCGACATTACAAGTGGGGTGACCTTTGATGGCAGCCCCTTATCCATTGCCACTGAAGAGTCAAGTCCTAGAGGGCTGACTTTCAATCCTTCTGGGACAAAGCTATATGTAATTGGTGACGCTGATGATGAAGTTAATCAGTACAGTTTGGCTACACCATTTGAAATTACAAGTGGAGTCACTTTTGACGGCAGTCCGTTTTCGGTTGCATCGGAGGAAACAAATCCTACGTCTATTACATTCAATGCTTCAGGAACAAAATTCTTCATAATTGGTCATGATAGTGATAATTTAAATCAGTATAGTCTTTCCACGCCTTTTGACGTAACAAGTGGAGCCTCTTTCGATGGTAGCATCTCAATTCTATCAGAGGAGACATTCCCAAATGGTATAGTTTTTAATCCTTCAGCTACTAAATTCTACGTTACCGGTCTCCAAGGAGATGACATTAATCAATACTCTTTTTCCTTCAATGTCTTTACCGAATCTCCAACCAACGATGGGTCTGTGGATGGATCATTGATCGTCAGTTTAGCGAATGAAACATTTGTAGGCGCTACAGAAGTAGAATCTAACCTCACCATCACGAACCTTCCTGCCGGACTCACGCCATCGGTGGCATTATCAGTAGGAAATACCGTAGCAACTATCACGTTGACAGGCAATGCAACTAGTAATGAAAGCACAGATAATGTTGCAGACCTCCAGTTCACCTTCTCTAATGGCGCGTTCTCTGGCGGTGATGCATCGGTGGTAAATAATGCTATTGGAGCCAACACAGGTCTGGGTATCACTTTTGATGATGCTGCATTTATCAGCTACTCCTCTCCGATAGACATTGTAAACAGTCCTCCGGTCTTTACCAGCACCACCTTCGATGTGTCGCCACAGGAGTCGCTCCCGGGTGGGCTCACGTTTGGTTCCGATGGTCTCAACCTGTATGTGACCGGTGAATTTCAGGATCGGGTGAGTCAGTACACCTTGACCACTCCATTTGATATCAGCAGCGGCATCACCTTTGATAATAACCTGAACGTAAGTGCACAG
Source organism: Ekhidna sp. (assembly GCA_013214445.1). Taxonomy (GTDB): domain Bacteria; phylum Bacteroidota; class Bacteroidia; order Cytophagales; family Cyclobacteriaceae; genus Ekhidna. The sequence continues at coordinate 2,561 of JABSPG010000644.1, forward strand.
GCCGGCTTTCCCAAGGGAGTGGCCATTAGCAAGGACGGAAGCAAGCTATTTGTCGTAAATGCGGGGGGT
>JABSPG010000645.1 GCA_013214445.1 Ekhidna sp.
CCAAGAAAGATTTTTACAAAATCGCTAATTGCTTACACGCATTGGATCATCAAGCGCCATAATGACCGGCTCCAAATCTCTAGGTCCGGGGGAGGAATAAGCAACCCCAGAAAATGGAGTAGTACCTGGTCCTCCAGGGTTGTAAAATGCTGAGTACCCCTCCTCAAGACTTGGAATTTCCAGATGAGTAATGTTCCTCGCCGCAGCATCATCACCTACCAAAATAATGTCTATGTAGTTATCTCGATCTTCAGCATAACAATCGCCATATTCAACACCATTCCCTTCTGGCACACCTAGATCAGAAAGTCCTATCACCCTTAGGGTGCCTCCCAAGACCTCATAGTCTGTGTTTGCTTTTTCAATCAGAACAGTCTCTCCATTTTGCCCTGTAACATGTATCCTGAAAAACTTTTCATAATCAGTAGGTAGAACTCCTCTAACCCCATCTGGTGAAAATCCTCCAGAGGTTAACATTCTCAACCTAAAGTCTCCACCTCCATAGAGCGCAAATTCATCATTGGGCAGAAAGGGAATAGCTTGATTCAACACCATGCTATTTGAACCTTCACCTATGGGTTCATCACCAACATAATTTAGTTTCGCCCCCACCAATCTCGGACCATTGTCAGGATCATAGGGACTGGTGTTGGTTTCCCACTCAAGCCCCACAGCACTTACCATTTGATTATTTGGACCTAGCAACATTAATGGAGTATCATCTGCAACAATTTCACATTTTACAGGAAAGCGCGCTTCTGGATCAGTGCTTGGTAGCCTATTTGAAAATTCTGCAAATACCACGACACAATTACGTTCGCTATTTTCCCAATTTGGCCATGAACCAGCAGCAAGTGGCATCACAACTTCACCTGTATTTAGCGTAAATTGGAAATCTGTAAGATTGATGGTACTTGTTACAACAGGCCAACTAAATACGATCGGAAGGCCATCAAGTCCGATAGCACCATCTTTTAATGCTCCATAAGGGGTCTTCAAAATATAGGTACCATCTACCTGAGATAATAACGATGTAGAAGTGAACAGTCCTGTATCATCTGCATTGCAGGAGATATCCGTCAGCCATGCACCTCCTGCCTGCTGTACAAGGTCTTCCGTGAGTGCATCTGCTGGAATGCCAACTATATCAGAAAAACCTACTCCTGCGGAAAGAATTTTAGCTTCTTCAGACCAATAATCCGCACCAGTTAAGGTACCATCCAAGATAGATGACAAGATCGGCAAAGTTCCATTCACTATCGATTCGCTAGCAATTACATCTACTTGGACAGTCGCAGAAGCTTCATTTGTTCCATCTGATACCTGAACGGCTACCGAATAAGAGCCACTGGTTTCAAAATCAAGTGTGCCATTTAACATGAGTTGTCCTGAAGAATTATCAAGCGAAAAAACATCATTGGCATTGCCATCAGTTATGATGAATGTAAGGGTATCTCCCTCTGGATCTGAGGCTGCTACAGTTCCAATTATAGTTCTAATGTTTGCATTTTCATTAACTGTAAATGTTTGGTCAGATATGGTAGGCGCTGTATTGCTAGGAGCGGGATCACTGCTACTTGAACATCCGATCAAACATAGAAATAAGGCCATCAATATAGATTGCTTGATAGTGTTTGTCATTTCTTACTTTTTTCACAAAATGAATAAAAGTCTTTGAGGCATGAAATTGACTTAAGACAAGAAACGTAATGAGTACTACCTTTTTCTACTGCTCATCCTCTTTCTAATTCTACTTAGAGATGATGGGGTGATGCCTAATACATGAGCTATGTATTTATCTGGAGCTCTACTGACAATGGAAGGATGATCCTTTAAATACTTAAGGTATCTTTCTTCAGGTGATAGAAAAATGAGTGACTCAACACGCGTGAAGGACTGCTTGATTATTTTTTTACCTATAACAGTTCTATTTGACGTTGATTTTTGAGAGAAATAGCTAAAATCTATTGAATAGACTTTGGTTTTTTCTAGAGCTTGATAGGTAAAGGCTGAAGGTTCATTAAATATGATGGCATGAATATTTCCGAGAATATCATTTTCTGCATAGAGTTGAAAAGTAGTTTCATCCTCATATCCAATATGGCCCTTATAGCTTCTTATTAGGCCCCTTCTTATTAGCATCGCTTCTTCCTTTTTGGAATTAGCTTCAATGACCACTTCTCCCTTCTCAAATGTTTTTACCTGCACATTTCTTAGCAGTGAAAGCAATGTTTTGAAATCCATTTGTATAGAGTATCAGTCCTAGATAGTATCTGAGAATAGTAAACCTAACCTGTCAAAATTCGGATAATCTACTAATCAAAATCTTACAAACTTCTATTGGCTAATTCTAACCAAACAAAGCAGATCATGCTGTGAGCTTAACAAAAAAAGTAGCCCCTGCCCCTTCAACAGACTCAACCCATACTTTCCCACCTAAGTCTTGAACATATTTTTTCACGATCGATAGACCTAGACCAGTAGACGACTCTCCCCCGGTTGGCTTTGCGCTCAATTTCTGAAATCGATTAAACATCATCTTTTTATCTCTTTCAGAAAAGCCAGGACCTTCATCGCAAATCTTGAATAAAACACTATCATAAGCACATTCCGCAATGAAAT
>JABSPG010000646.1 GCA_013214445.1 Ekhidna sp.
GCTTCTCTGTCTACCAAATTGAGGTTGCGCACAAAGACGTAGTTTTTCACTTTCTTTTTGTCAAAAAGTTGGAAGACGCTTTTTTCATCGGTAATTGGCAAGGTCTTGTCGTTTAGGGTACTGAATAGCTGACCATTTAATTCCAGGAGGGGCCTTTCTCCATTTACGAGCATCCGGTAAAAGGTGGTCTTGCCTTGCTCTAGAATAGGTAAAAACACTTCTCTGCGATCATTCAGCAAAGTCACCAACTCTACATCAGCAGCAAAGTGCCGATTGACTCCATCTTGGTAGATCATCACGCTCCCATGATCAAAGTCGATGGACACCTTTCCGAAAATGGTATCCGAACGTACAATCGCGTATCCGTCAGCAGGATCGTTGGCTTGCGCTTCCAGCAATCCGGACAGTAAAAAGATGAAGGAAAAAAGGAGAAGATTTCTCATTTAGCTGGCATTTACCGCTAATCTGAATACATCTTTCTGGAATAGATGTAGCTCAATGGAGAGTTGATAGAACAATTACATCAGCTTAAAGTACTGGTAATAAATGGCAAAAGTTGTTACGAAATAATGAATTTCCAGTCACCGGTATCAATAGGAGCTAATTCATGTATTTGATGGACAATAGGTTGTTCGAAATTGAACAATAAAGTGCTGTGTATTACTTGTAAATCTTTGATAAATAAGTAGTTGTGTTTTTTGGCACTCTTTATGACAAGTAAATAGTAGAATTTGAAAACCAATGCTGACATCTCTGAAATTATTTCTTCGCTCCATCAAGAGAAATAAACTCTTTTCCTTTATCAATATCCTTGGACTCACGGTAGGCTTTTTTGCTGCAATTGTGATCTATCTCTATGTAGAGAATGAAATGAACTACGATGGTTTCCATAAGCACAAAGATCAAGTCTATCGGGTCAATCAGACCTTCATCTGGGGGGAGGATAACCCGAAGCTTTTCTCAGGAACAGGACCTGGCCTGGGATATGCCATTGAACAAGACATACCAGAAGTAGCGCATGTGGTGAGGATCTTGAATGGGAATGGTATGGCTCCCATCACGTTTGAAACAGCAGGCCAGGAGCGGTTCTTCAATGACGATAACATTTTCGCGGTAGATCCTAATTTTCTAGAAGTCTTCTCCTTCCCTTTAATGCACGGTGATAAGGCTACATGCTTTGACAATCCAAGATCGGCAGTTCTTAAGTACGAAACAGCTGTCAAGTATTTCGGAAATGCGGATGCCATCGGGGCTACTTTTCAGATGGATGATGGAGAATCTTTCAAGGTAACAGGGGTACTTGAACCGATTGAAGATAACTATTACCTCGATCGGATGGATCTATTGGTATCGATGAATAGTGTGCCTCGTGTGGCTTCCAGCGATTGGAATTGGTTGTGGACGATGTTTGAGACCTACATCCAACTGGAGGAAGGAGCGGATCCTGTCGGGGTAGAAGCTAAACTGGATGGTCTACTAGAAAAACATGGGGGTCGTACCATGGAAGCTATGGGCACCAATTACGAAGATTATCTGGCGCAAGGAAGGGAGTGGAAACTATATATGCAGCCAATGGAAGACATTTATCTCAAATCGGATCAAATCATCAATATCCACGGCAATGTTGGCAATCTGAAGATTGTGGTTGCGCTCATCGGTTCAGCTATTTTCCTACTGATTCTCTCCTGCATCAACTTCATCAACCTGAGCACTGCGCAGTTTACTACTAGAGCTCAGGATGTAGCAGTGAGAAAGGTGCTTGGTGGTACTAAGTCGATGTTCATCAAGCGATTTTTTGGAGAGTCGTTGATATACTGCCTAGTCGCCACGATTATCTCCTTTTTTATTGCATTCTATACCATCCCCATGATCAATCAGTCGCTAGGCACCGACCTGTCATTATCATTGATCGATCAACCCGCTTCTTTGGTGTTTTTTGTGGTATTGGTCGTAGTTGTAAGTACGATTTCGGGATTTTACCCTTTCATGTTTTTTAATGCTTTTCAACCCGTTAGCGCAATGAAGGGAGAGCTGAAAACGGGTAGGAAAGGGGTGAAAGTTAGAAACGGCATGCTAGTGACACAATATGTCTTGTCTTTCCTCTTGATCATCGGAACTACTACGATCTACCAGCAATTGAACTACTTTTTGGATGCGGATTTAGGTTTTGAAAAGGAAAACGTATTAACCGTCGAGCATGCGGACTGGACGGGATCGATAGAAGAATTTGCAGATGAATTAGCTAAAGTGGAAGGAGTGGTTGGGACCTCCGTTTGTGATGCAGTTCCACTTATCATCTTCAATGGCGATCAATTTAAAACAGATGAGCCCGAGCCGATCTCGATTCCTCTGAACTACACCTTAGGAGATGAAAACTACTTTGAATTGCTTGGATTTGATTTTGCAGTCGGTCGATCATTTGAGGAATCTTTTGCGAGTGATTCAGCTGCCATTGTGATAAACGAGTCTGCAGCCAAAGCGATGGGTTGGACAATCGATGAGACTATCTTGGATAAGAGAATTGAAAACTGGAGCGGCAAGTATCGAATTATCGGAGTGGTGAGAGACTTTAATTATTGGGGACTAAACAGTCCAATTGAGCCATTCGGTATCTTTCA
>JABSPG010000647.1 GCA_013214445.1 Ekhidna sp.
CAAACAAAACCTCAAACGACAAAATGGATTCGGATTCGTTCATTTGAATAAAAATTCGCTGTGTAATTTCAAAATGCCAAAACCGCAAGACTGTGTGCTAAATCGTAAATTTTCTGAACTTGAAATCCTTTTGCGCTGATAATCAGTGTCTCATATCCGTCGGATAACTCGATACTGAAGGCTCCATTTTCATCGGTGGTGGCGGAGTTTACTGAGTTGTCTACCTTGATGGTAGCTCCCGAAATGCCTTGATCATTTTCATCAGTGACCGAACCACGCAACGTCAGTTGAGCGGAAACAGAAGACACCAATAGAAGCGAGACCAGGCAGGCTAGTGTTAGTTTCATAGTGTTAGTTTTCAATAGGTGTATGCCAGGTGGCAATACAACGGGTAGTTGATAATGCAACATAAAAATAGGTAGATTACTGATGTGGGTTATAAAAAAAGGGCAGGAATTGATAATTCTGCCCTCGGCACTCACCTATTATGGTTTCAGGTCTAGCTGTAACTAATCATTTTACTGTGCTCCTTTCTTCTAATTCTAGAGAGGATCAATTCACAAATTAGAAGATTGCAAATCCAACAAGCCCAGGACGCAAATTGATAGACCTCAATAAATGGTGCCAAGTTGAATAAGGATATTAGTAGAAATAAACGTAAGCTGAAGGCAGACATAGTAACTGCATAGCTGCGGTACATCCATATTTTATGATCCACTATATTTCCGCTCTTCACTTTTAGATAAGCCTGAAGTGTTGTATAAAACCATATCAGTGCAAGGCACGAAAAGCCCAGTCTAGTAACCATTCCTCCGGTAGCAAACTGTGCAGCCACCAATCCCAGAAAGGAACTTGCAAAAATGGATACTATGTAAATGGACCCAAGCACTTTGTGTAGATTGATTTTTGCAGGTTTCTTGAACTGAAAAAAGTTGATTGCTCCAACTAGGATTGCAATCATTCCAGAACCAATGTGGCTTTTGAATACCCATACATACCAAACTTCTGCGGCTAGTCTTTTTGAGTCTAAAAATGCATTTTCAGAATGTAAAAAATAGCTTGAGGCCATGACTACCATAGCAGAAGCTGCTACAAGCAGAAGAAAATTGAACAGTAATGATCTCATTTCAGCTGTATTTTAATCCAGGTAGTCTTCTTAGCCTTGTGCACAAATGAGGCTCCATCAAAGTCTGGCGGGCCAAAAGTTGTTGATGGGTTGTTCGAAAAGCCATACGGTTCCTTGGGAATCCGAAAAAGATTACTGTCCAGCTTGCCATTACCATTCTCGTCATGAAAGATGCTGATTGCATAATTGCCTTCAGGAATCGCTTCGAAGTACTCTTCGATTGAGAATTGGTCCACGGATACTTTTTTAGCGCGGAAAGTCTTTTTCAAAAAGAGTTCTTCTTGATTGTACAGGCCTATTTGAATGTAGCCGGAAGTGTTCGCTATCCCTTGAATGGTCACTCGGATGCTGGATGGATCCGCGTCATGAAAAAACAGCGTGGTGACAAATAGTAGTTGATAAAATAGTTGCATTGTTTTTTCTGGCTAAAGTGACCAGGTATTCCAGTATGATCGCTCCTCCTTGTAAGGTGAGACTTATTTGAAGTGTACCCTTATCGGCACGAGCTTACTGCTTGATCTTAAACTCACTAGGGGTCATACCCGTGTGCTTTTTAAATGACTTATTAAATGATGATTTTGATTTGAATCCGCATTCCAATCCAATTCCCAGCAATGAAAGGTGCTGGAGCTGTGGGTCTAGGATTCTCTTTTTTACTTCCTCAACTCTATACTGATTAATAAAATCGAAAAAATTCTGACCGAATTGCTGGTTTATTACTTGTGATAGATAGTTGGGTTTTACTTCAATCTTGGCAGCCAGTTCAGGTAGTGAGATTTCAGGGTTTAGATACAATTGATCTCCTTCCATAATGGTTTTCAATGCTGATTCGATCTTGTCCATTTCGGAAATAGTCAGCCCCGATTTGATGTATTTTTCTTGATTCTCATTAGTGCTAGTCACAGGCTTGATATCTGAAAAAACCTCTCTTTGCTTTATTCCTAGAAAGCCCAAAGCGAATATGTATGCCATGATGATAAAAGAAACGTAGTAGAATACTTGCTTTGGTTCTATCATCTGGCCATCCAATGAAGACACTAAAATGAAATAGATGGCAAGAAAATATATCAGGAAACTAAAGACCAAGAATTGCATCCATTTCAAGTCTGTCATATTTGACTTGAACTTATTGAGTCTTCGTTTGTACTCTTTCAACAGCCAAAATCCCCACGCAATGTATGCTACAGTCACCATCGCCAAGTAATTGCCACTATGATAAAGCAGCGGAAAATCTGTGCTTTGAATCCCCAAGAAACCATATCTGGGATATAGCTTAAGTGCACCAGAGTCATACGCTGTGAAGATGATCGCATTTAGTACTAAGTAAGGCAATGTATGAACCAGGACACGACTTGCTTTAATGGGAAGTTCATTGGCTAGTGATCGTACGTACAGAAAGAAAAAAGGACTAAGGAGTAAACAAGAATAGAAATTATCTTGTGTGAAGAACACAGAAAATTGATTCATCGCAAAAAAAAATTGGAG
>JABSPG010000648.1 GCA_013214445.1 Ekhidna sp.
ACGAAGGATTGATTTCTAAAGAGGAAGCTGTGAAGAATCTGGTTGAGCCTGCTCACTTGGATCAGCTACTCCACCCGCAGTTAGATGGTACTGAAATCAAAAAAGAAGAATTGATTGGAAAAGGCCTTCCGGCTTCTCCAGGAGCAGCGGTCGGCAGGGTCGTCTTCAACTCGGAGGACGCTGAAGCTGAGCAAGCAAATGGAAACGATGTGATCCTTGTCAGAGTCGAAACCAGTCCGGAAGATGTAGGTGGTATGGCTGCAGCAAAAGGTATCTTGACCTCTCGCGGAGGCATGACCTCTCACGCAGCGGTAGTCGCTCGCGGATGGGGCAAACCATGTGTTGCCGGATGCGAAGACATCATAATCAACTACGAAACTCAGTCCTTTACCTCTGGAGACCGTACCATCAAGGCTGGTGAGTGGATTTCCATGGATGGAGCCAAAGGTCTGGTCATCCAAGGAGTAAAAGAAGTGGTAGATCCGGTACTTAACGAAGATTACTACACTTTCATGAACTGGGTAGATGAGTTCCGCGACATGGATGTTCGAACCAATGCTGACACACCTGCAGATGCACTTCAGGCAATCAAATTTGGCGCACAGGGAATTGGGCTATGTAGAACTGAACACATGTTCTTCGGAGACCAACGTATCACTGCGATGCGAAGGATGATTATCGCAGGAAGCGAAATGGACAGAAGACTCGCGCTAAAAGACCTACTACCCTTCCAAAAAGCTGATTTCAAGGGAATATTTGAGGCCATGGAAGGTAGACCGGTCAACATCCGCCTGCTAGATCCACCCCTTCATGAATTCTTACCAAATGAGTCCGAAGAGATTGCAGCAGCTGCTGAGGACTTAGGAATCGATGCAAATAGCTTTGCACAAAAGATTCGTTCGCTCAAAGAGTTCAACCCAATGCTCGGTCACCGAGGTTGCCGACTAGGCATCACCTATCCAGAGATCACCGAGATGCAAACACGTGCGATCATGGAAGCAGCACTGGAGTTGAAGCAGGAAGGTAAAGAGGTATTCCCTGAATTGATGATCCCTCTGATAGGTACATCTGAGGAGTTTGTACACCAACATGAGGTGATTGATCATACAGCTGCCGAGGTATTCAAAGAGATGAATAACTCCATTGAATACAAGGTAGGAACCATGATCGAAATCCCACGTGCAGCGCTCATCGCAGATAAGATTGCAAGGGAAGCGGAGTTCTTTAGCTTCGGCACCAATGACCTTACCCAGATGACCTATGGGTACAGTCGAGATGATGCAGGCAAATTCTTGGAAGTATACCTGAAAGAAGGTGTCCTTATGGAAGATCCTTTCCAAACCTTGGATCAAGAAGGCGTGGGAAGCCTGGTATCTCTCGCTGCAGAGCGTGGCAGAGAAACCAACCGAAACCTGAAACTAGGTATCTGTGGTGAACATGGCGGAGACCCTGCGAGTGTAGAGTTCTGCTATAGAAATGGGCTAAACTATGTCTCTTGCTCTCCTTACCGAGTGCCTGTGGCAAGATTAGCTGCAGCGCAAGCAAGATTGTCCATCAAGAGGGAAATCTATGAGGAATTGGAAGCACAAGATTAGGCACACCCTCTCCTAATACTACAGCCCGGTAGGTTCACACCTATCGGGTTTTTTATTGTCAATTTGAGCGTGAGCGCTGAGCGTTGAATCAGTTTTCAGTCTTGATCAAAGATCAAAAGTCTCTTTATGATGTCAATCCACAAAGGAATCTTCCATTATAAATAATGGAAAGTAGTAGGTAGTTTTGGATGAAATGTAAGTGGTATATTGTGCAGCGGTGAGATATATGCGGATGTTCACATTCATTAACTGCCTTTAGCATATTTAGTATATTTACATTATGACTATTGAGCAGCGGAAACTGGAACTGATAACTTGGATAACTGCTATCCAGAGTGAGGATTTACTCGAACGAATTGAAGACTTTCGTGACAACCCAAACCCAGAGATTCCGAGCACTATTCTTGAACTCCTTCACGAATCTAGTTCAGCTAAACTTGAAGATTGTGTGGAACACACAAGTGCCCGAGAACTTTTAGGGCGTAAATGAGAACAGTTTGGACACCCTTGGGGCTCAAATCCCTGGACAAAACAACTAACTTCATTGAAGAACAGTGGAGCCAAGAAGTTGCTGATAATTTTCTCGATCGATTAGACGAGCGAATCGGTCACCTGAAAACAAATCCGAGAATTGGGCCAACATACGAACAGACAGAATTTCGACAACTTCTTATTCATCCACTGGTAACTCTCTACTATGAACTCAAGTCTGACCACATCAGTCTAACTCTTGTCTGGGCTAACAAACAAGATCCTGACGAACTACGAAAACAATTAAAACCGATGTGAATCGAGAGACAGCCATGATCGAGATCCCACGTGCAGCGCTCATCACAGATAAGATTGCAAGGGAAGCTGAGTTCTTCTCCTTCGGTACCAATGACCTTACCTAGATGACCTATGGGTACAGTCGAGATGATGCAGGTAAATTCTTGGAAGTGTACCTGAAAGAAGGTGTCCTTATGGAAGATCCTTTCCAAACCTTGGATCAAGAAGGCGTGGGAAGCCT
>JABSPG010000065.1 GCA_013214445.1 Ekhidna sp.
TGGGATATCGAACGCTCAAACGGTGGTTCCTCACGAACAGTTGGACTTTCATGGGGTAGCCACAGTGAAGTAACGGATCCAGCAACTCTATTACTTACACATTTTAACTCAGGTGCTAGCGAATGGGAGAATGTTGCAGCTACGGCTGCTGGGGATGCTAACAGCGGTACGATCACTTCTGATGCGCCATGGTCTACTTTCAGCCCATTCACATTGGGTTCAAGTGATGAGGTAGCAAATCCGCTTCCAGTGGAATTGGTGTACTTCAATGGGCTTAGTCAAGAGGGTGATATCCTATTGGAATGGCAGACTGCCACGGAGACAAATAATGACTTCTTTGAGATTGAAAGATCTTATGATGGTAAATCTTTTGAAGCGGTCGGCAGGGTGAAAGGAAATGGAAATTCGTCTCAAGCCATTACCTATCAGTTTACGGACAGAAATGCAGAGTTTGGCGTGGTGTATTACCGACTGACTCAATACGATTTTGACGGCCAGTTTGAAGTGTTCTCCATTATTGCAGTAAATAATGAACTGAAAATCGGAGGTCTAAGCTTGGTAGTATATCCAAATCCTGGCAGGTTGGGTGAAATTAATTACAACATTCTGACAAGCGATCAAAACGCTGAAGTAGAAATCACAGTGATAGACTTGGGAGGACAAGTATATATGAAGAATATACTTACCGGTAAACTATCTTATAGTGGTATTATAGAGTCTCAGTATAGCATGAGTGCTGGTATTTATTTCCTTTCCATAAAACAAGGAGATAAACTGACAAGACAGAAGTTCTATGTGACTGAATAAGTCGCTAGAGAAAATTGTAAGAGTTCAATAGACAGCAGGCTACCAGGCCTGCTGTTTCTGTTCTTAGGGTGTTTTCGCCAAGAGACACAGGTCGAAAACCGGAATCAAGCGCAAGAGTTATTTCCTCTTTTGAAAAATCTCCCTCAGGCCCTATGAGGATGATGGTATCGGTCTTCGGTTGAATTTCTGTAGTGATGTATGTATTCTTTTGATCTACATGGGCAATAAGCCTAGTTTGATGACTTACGTTTTTCATCAAATCATTGAAGGGGGTAAGCTCGCTGAGCTCCGGTAGAAAAGCATTCTTTGATTGCTTCATAGCACTTATGGCTTTTTTTTCGAGCCTATCAAGTCTGATCTTTCTTCGCTCGCTGTGATCGGTCTGAATAAGTGTAATCTTGTCTACACCTATTTCAACAAGTTTTTCTACCATCCACTCCATTCTGTCCATGTTTTTGGTGGGAGCTATGGCAAGATGGATTTTATATTCCCTTGGAGATTTCCTTTCTTCACTCAAAATATCAAAGGTGCATTTCTTCTTGTTTACCTCTGTTAATTGCGCAGTAAATTGGCTCCCTAGGCCATCAAAGATCACTATTTCATCACCTTTCTGACGTCTCAGAACCTGCACGCAATGCTTCGATTCTTCCTCAGAAAGAAAATGATCGCCCTTTGAAATATTTTTCTGATAGAAGACTGACATGAGGTTATTCGTTAGGTCAAAATGATAAGATTCTTGATATCCATTGATTCTTTGAGTCAAAAAGTGCTTAGGAATCTCCTTTTCCTGCGGACTGAATTAATTTTGAAATCAGACAGCATTGAAACAATAGACCATGGCAAAACTCAGACATCAAGCGCTTAATTTAGTTCAAACGAGGGAAAAGGTAGAGGTAAAAGCTCCGTCCAAGAGAATTTCAGAGTACTTCGGAGAAATGGCCTTTACAAAAGCTCAAATGCAGGCTGCATTGTCGCCAGACATCTTCAAGAAAGTAACGCATTCCATTCGAAACCGAAGAAAGATTGACTTTGAGACAGCTGATGCTGTGGCTGTGGCAGTGAAGAATTGGGCGTTGGAGCGAGGGGTTACTCATTACACCCATTGGTTTCAGCCTTTGACTGGTGCTACTGCGGAGAAGCATGACTCATTCTTTGATCCCGGAAAAGGCATAGAAAACTTCAAAGCAGAAGCTTTGGTACAGCAAGAACCTGACGCTTCATCATTCCCAAATGGAGGAATCAGAAGCACCTTCGAAGCAAGAGGTTATACAGCATGGGATCCGTCTTCTCCTATTTTTATTTATGGGAAGACATTATGTATCCCAACAATTTTTGTTGCATATACTGGGGAAGCACTTGATTATAAGGCACCTTTGTTGAAGGCACTGGAAGCAGTTGACAAAGCAGCAGTAAAGGTTTGTCGCTTGTTTGATCGAAACGTCAATAAGGTTAACGCCTCGCTGGGTTGGGAGCAGGAGTATTTTGTGGTGGACAAGGCGCTTTACAATGCCAGGCCTGATTTAGTGATGGGGGGTCGTACAGTATACGGTCATAATCCAGCAAGGGGTCAGCAGCTAGATGATCATTACTTTGGATCTATTCCCTCCAGAATCTATGATTTCATGAAGGACTATGAAATTGAAGCTCATAGGCTGGGAATCCCTTTGATGACCCGACATAATGAGGTGGCGCCTGGTCAATATGAAGCCGCTCCAATGTACGGTCCGGTCAATGAGACCACCGATCAGAATCAGTTGCTAAAAGATGTGATGGAGAAAGTGGCCAACAAGCATAACCTGCGAGTGCTTTTCCATGAAAAGCCCTTCGCGGGATTGAACGGGAGCGGGAAGCACAATAACTGGTCTTTAGTGACAGATACCGGAGTGAATTTATATCAACCGAGCTCAAGTGCGAGAGACAATTTATTGTTTTTGACGTTCTTCGTGAATACCATAAAGGCCGTACACGATTATGCAGATTTACTGCGGTCCAGCATTGCCTCTGCAGGGAATGATTTTCGGCTTGGAGCCAATGAAGCCCCCCCGGCAATTATTTCGGTTTTCATAGGGTCTACGTTGACAAACGTGTTGGAAAAGTTAGAGCAATCAGGTGATGTCCTGGTGGAAAAAGGAGATAACCTTTACATGAAGTTAGGGATTGATCAGATTCCTCCCATCATACTGGATAATACCGACAGAAACAGGACTTCTCCTTTCGCATTTACAGGAAACAAGTTTGAATTTAGGGCGGTAGGGTCTGATGCAAATGTGTCTGATCCAATGATGGTGCTCAATACCATTATGGCTGAGCAGCTAACCAAATTCTATCAGCAAGTCGATAAACTGATGGAGCAAGGCCGAGAGAAGCGCCTCGCCATCATCGATGTACTTAGAGACTATATCAAAGCGTCCAGGTCGATACGATTTGAAGGAGACGGATATTCCGATGAGTGGGTATCTGAGGCAGCAAAGCGAAAGCTCTCCAACGAAAGAGAAACACCCAGAGCACTTGATTTCTCCGTCACGGATCAAGCAGTAGAGCTCTATGAAAAGCATAAGATCATGACAAAGGTTGAATTAGAAGCTCGGCACGAGATTCGACTGGATAACTACATCATGAAAGTGCAGATCGAGTCCAGGATGATGGCCGACCTTGCCAGCAATATGATCATTCCGACAGCCACTAAGTACCAAACCAAGCTGATTGAAAATGCCAAAGGCTTGGTCGATCTGGGATTGCCGGCCGATGAGATAAAGAAAACGATAGAAGAAGTGTCCAAGCATATCAATAACGTTAGACGTCTGTCTCATGAAATGGTAGAAGAACGAAAGCGAATCAATAAAATTGATGATGCAAGAACAAAGGCTATCGAATATTGCGATCAAGTGAAGAACAAGTACTTTGATGATCTTCGATACGCGGTTGATAAACTCGAACTATTGGTAGATGATGAAGATTGGCCGTTACCGAAATACCGAGAAATGCTTTTCTTAAGGTAAGTACAATTCTTTTATCACCATCTCAAAAGATTATCAAGTAACCATGAATGTAGGTGGGCTGAAATTGAAAGTTTGGTCAGCGGTGGTTATTGCCTAGCAGCTTTCAAATTTCTTGAATTTTTTGTTACTTCTCCTAAGGAAAAAGTAATTATAAAGCCGCTTTTGCTGCTAGAGGTACACTTTTCAGCATCTGAGCAAAACTCTCACTAGGTTTATTTAAGTGAGTATTTCATTGTGTGAAAGTTTAATTGGATATTAATAAAATGATACGAATTCGGAAGCTTCCAACTGGGAGCTTTTTTACTTTTGTGATCGAAAGAAAATTTTGACATAACAGACAATACATGAAAACAGCAGAAATTCATACCAAAAAAGGCGTGATGAAGATTGAGTTCTTCGAAAAAGATGCTCCCAATACAGTGGATAACTTTGTTAAGCTAGCCAAAGATGGCTACTACGATGGACTGACTTTTCATCGGGTGATCCCAAACTTTGTGATCCAGGGTGGTTGCCCCAAAGGCGATGGAACTGGCGGACCAGGTTACCAAATAGATTGCGAACTGGATGGCGACAATCAGTATCACGATAGGGGAGTGCTGTCAATGGCACATGCAGGTAGAAACACCGGAGGCTCGCAGTTTTTCATTTGCCACAATAGGGAAGGAGTTGCTCACTTAGATCGAAATCATACAGTCTTTGGTAAGGTTGTTGAAGGTCTAGAAGTGATTGACGATATCCGAGAAGATGATGTAATGGAGAAGGTTGTTATTTCTTAAGTGAAAATAAGTTTTGAAAAAGTTTCAAAAGCCCACTTATGTGGGCTTTCTTTTTTATTACTCTTTCTAAAAATTAGTTTTTTTTTGAAAAAATTTAAATTATGCAATCGTTTTCGTAACTACTTGATAAACTGAGAGAACCAAATATTATTTGTATGTGAATCGTGTGATACACGTAGATCAATATAATCTTTTCACTTAGTCGCTACTTGCTTTCTATTATCAGTTCTCCTACCTTTCAAATGCTTTTAGACAATTTGTTTACTAACCATTAAAACGATCATTATGAAGAAACTTCTCATGGTTTCTCTAATGGTTCTTTGTTCAGCCACCACCATACTAGCACAGGAAGATTCTGGTGGATAAGTTCCGGACGGAGGACTGTTAATCGAAATCACCTCTTCACCATTCGGTAGGGATGCGAATTCTTACTCAGAGAGTAGCAACTCCAAACTACTCAGTTTTGGCCAGTTCAGGGCAAGGTATGTTATCAATGAAAACTTGGTTCCCCGGTTAGGAATTTCTTTTTCAATAGATGACAACAAAGGGGGGTTATCATCCCCCGATGTTACTGAGACTGTCTTTCAGTACATGTTTACTCCGGGTTTGGAATACCATTTTCTAAATGAAGGAGGATTCACTTCTTATATAGCACTCGATATTATCGTAGTTAGTCGATTTATGGAACGAATTAATTCGACTGGACGCGATGTAACAGGTGCCTTGGTAGATCCTGATGATTCTGCAAATCCATTAAATGATCCAAATGTGTCAATTCCTCTGTCCGATAGAGGGTTTTTTGGACTTGGCGGGTACCTCGCTTTTGGGGCAGATTATCATTTTAGCTCCAGGTTTTATGTCGGGGCAGAGATTGGGTTTCAGGCCATGACAGCCAAGACCTCAGATGTAGAGGTAAATGGCAATGTCTTTCAGGAAGGATTTCGCTTCTTTGATGGAAGCTTGACTACCACAAACTCACTCAGGATAGGATTTCGATTATTTTAATTAAGACTTTAGCATGAAAAAATATTACAACACACTAAACCTAAAGGCAGCTTTGCTGGTCATGTTGGCTAGTTTTTTTGCTTTTAGCGTAAGCGCCCAGACCATTTCTGGAGCAGATAGCATACCAGAGCCTGGTATCAAATACATCGGTTTACGAGATGTCATTACAATCGATACAACAGGCACTTTTCCATCAAACACTACCTTTTACTTGCATACTGGTGGTAATGATGGTTTTGATGAAGATGATTTTATTGTTTCAACGGCAAGTTCCCTCGATACAGTCTTTATATGGAACTGGAGTTTAAATGAGGATAATGAAGATCTTTTCATTTCGGCAGTTCAGGGAGCAATTGGAGCACAAAGCTCTTTTGGTATTACATCGGGTAATGTATCTATTGACGGAAATGTTGGTTCTGATGCACCAACGAATGATGTTAATGGGGCATTTGGTTCTGAGTACGTGTTTGACTATGCCGGTCCTCGTACGCTATCCCTTGGTTCATTTGACGAATTAGCTACTTCAAGCGAGGTTAAAATCAGTTTTGGAGTGGATCTTCGTGATTTGGATGCAAATCCAAATATTGATAACGGCTATGATTCTTTGGTCTTCGAGTATTCTGTAAATGATGGCAGTACATGGGTTAGGTTAGAGGACGATGATGACTCAATTTTCTTTGATGCTAGGTACCAGGGTGGAGCTGCAAATGCCTCTGCTGTTACATTGACTTTTACTATACCTGTTGAGGCTAAGACTGCTTCAGCAATTTTTAGAATTAGGCAAGGTACTCGAGGTAATTTCGAAGTGGATGAAAGTGCCTGGTATGTAAATGCTGATAATTTCACGGTTACCATAGGTACTGAAAATATCTTGGTAGATTCCTTTGATCCAGGTATAAACAGGGATGTTTCTTCACCGCAAACATCATTTAATTTTGTCCGAGATACTGCGGGTGGATCCAACTTCAGAGTTGGATATCCGGTAGAATTGGAAGCTACTTTAACAGGTATTGAGGATGCAGACGAGGATTATGAGTGGGCAGCAGTATTCCAAAGTAACGTAGATCTTGCTCGCTTCACATTGGATGGCGAAGTTGTCTCCTCTCCATCTTCTCAAGATAATGGCAATGAGAGCTTTACATACACCTTCGAAATAGAGGGAGATATTCCGAAGGACATTGATTACAACGAAGACTGGCGTGTGTTTTTTGTTGCTTTTAACGGAGATACAGCTTCACTTGGATCAAATAGAAATTTTCTGCTAAGCACCCGTCTGGGTACGATTACTGAAGGCTCTCAAGCAGGTTCAGGAGATCCGATTTTATTTTCAGGCGATGAAGTTAGATCTGCTACGACGGAACCTCTTAGTCTTGAATCAGTATTAAATGCTGTTATTACCTTGGACATTGATAAAACTGATACAGACGAGCTCTATGATAGCGGCACTGAAATTGTTTTGGAGTATTCCTTGGATGGATTTGCTTCTGCTACGCAATTGATTGCTGAAGGGAGAACTGTCGCTGCAATCAGCTTAAATGATACCATCGGTACCGGATTTGAACAAGAATTTAGGTTTGATATCGGTGCAATCTCGGACTTAACATCTCCTTCTGCTCAATTGAGAGTTAGGCAGTTGAGTAATAATGGTGAGGATTTAGAAGCCTGGAGCATTCAGTCGTGGGGTCTATCCTCGGAAGGTACTGCGGTAAACAATAGTAATATAGTAGGTTACACCTCCACCACTATTAACATAGCCGGTCCAAAGATTGACCTTGATAACGTGAACGTTCCTACCGCTGGTATTTTTCCAGGAGATGAGGTGACCTTGACATACAGTATTCCAGAGGGAGTACTGCCAGATGGGTCCGTTATTACTGCTTTTATTAATACTGAAGGTGATTTTGATGATTCAGACGTGGTGAATTATCAGGTTGGTACCTCTACGGAGCTAATGCTCGGCGATGGCAGTGAAAATAGTATAACCGTAACTGCTCCTGAACTAGGTGCTGGGTCTTATCGAATATTTCTGGAATCCAACGACCAATTGGTATTGTCAAATGATGTCGCCTTCCCGATCTCAGGATCTACACTTTCTATTACCGATATCAGATCAAATAACAATACGACTGATAATGGCGTAGACATATTCTATCCAGGGGATGATCTGACGGTAGATTATGAATTTAGTTCTGCCTCAGGTGTTCCTACTGGTGAGACGCTTTCCTTAGAGTATCTAGATTACAGTACAACTCCTGAAGAGTATGTGTCATTTGCAACAATTACGCTTACTACTGATCGTACGGGCTCAATCACAGGAACTTTCCCTACAGCCGTAAATTTCGATAACAATAATGGTTCAAATGCCACCATCAGAATCATTGCCGGAAATGGAGTAGTCGCTGGGTCAAATTTTGAATTTGTTCAATACGATTCCAACAATGATGGAAGCTTGAATGCAGATATCGATGGCGATCTTGATAACAACTCAGGAACTTCCGCGGATTTGAATGACATGAACTTATTTCAAATTTTTGATGAGGATTTGATTGAAGGTAATAATACTACCGAGTTTGATGCAAATGGTAATGGAGGCCAAACCAACCAACTGAATAATTTCATAGGAGCTGGAGAACGTAGTATAACTACTTTACCGTTTGATGTAGCATTTGGAGGTACAGTAGAAATAATACTTAGTGAAGTTTCGTCATCAGGTACAGCGCAGACTGTCACACTCTCAGGTTCTGTGGGTGGAAGTGATTTTTCAGAAATTGCAACGCTAGATATATTTTCAAGCGACGATCCCTCTTTCTCAGAGAGTATCCCCAGTGAGTTAATTGGAGAAGATGTTCGATTAAAGGTATCATACAATGAAGATGGTGCCGCGGGTGAGTTTGAAAATGAAATTGAGATTGTAAATATTACGCTGGAGATAATAGGTACCTCAGGTGCATTTACTTCTGCAGCCACATTAGAAACATCAGGTTTTGCTATTGATATTAGGAGACCAAGGGTTTCTCTTGAAAACATAACTGGAGACAATACATTCGTAGTTGGAGAGGATGTAGAGATCGAATACACAACTGAGGGAAGGTTTCCTGATAATACAGAGTTTGCCTTGGTGATTTATAATGAGAATGGAGCTGGCGCAGTGAATGGATCATTTGCTCCTGAAACTGATCTTTCCAGCTATGAAAACATTGCAGTTTTAGCTACTGCTTCAGACTTTGGGACTGGTACTTTCTCGTTTACAGTTCCAGATTTTGTTTACGCAGGCGATGGAACTGATAGGGCAGATTCGGAACGCTTGATAAATAGATTAGAAGTGATTGCTTATGATGGCAGTGGTACCGCAGAATTTGCGCCAAGCGAGTCGTTCAATATTGATGAAGATGAAGACTTCTTGGTAATTGAAGGTCAAGATCCTGATAATACGGTAATGGGTGAGTATGCATTCGACCAAGACGGGGATAGGAGCTTATTGACAGTTGCATATGATTTTAGTGGGGCCTCTAGTGCTATCTTGAATTTCAATTATCTCACAGAGGACGACAGTACAAATATAGTTAATGAGCCATTTGATGTCGATGATAACATTAACACTATTCCATATCTACAATATTCCATCGATGCAGGAGCAACATTCGTCAATATTGCAGTAGAGGATAGTGACCTCACTGGTGGCTATTTGGTTGGAGATGGCATATTTAGTGTGGATGTACCTGCCGAGGCTCTTACTTCAGCAACCCATTTTAGGTGGGTGCAAGATCTAAATCTGGGCGAAAACTTTGATGTCTGGGTTGTCAGAGGAATTTCTGTGACAGTGAAGAATGGAAATGAGATTAGTAGTCTTTACAGAAAGGAGCGAAATGAAGTCACAATCAGCTTTAATCACCCATCCAGAGATGATTATGAGTTTAGTCTTGTCGATGAATCGGATGCAATCTTTCCTGGTGAAACAGCGGAAATTAGCTATGATCCATTGTTTGAAGATAGTGACGCATACCCAACAGGTGTTTCGATTGAGTACTTACTTTTCGATGTAGCAGGTGTAACAGCTAGTTCGGCCAATTCCTATGTGATTGATCCGGAGACAGCAGAGCCTCTACGACTTGCATCGTCAACTAGTTTTGGGCAGTTTACTGCTACATTCCCTGACTTCTTAGAAGAAGGATCTTATGAAGTGCATGCCCTAATATCAAAGCAGAATAGTGAAACTGAGATGCTGTATGTGTACGATGGAGCGTTTAATTCAACTAAGGGTTATTATGCGGGTGTGAAAATCGGAGATATTGACGTTTTCCTAAGAGTTGTTAGGACAGTTGTGGATTTCGATCAACTTGATGTGCTGTATGCAGGGGAGACTGTAACAGTAAACATTGACATAGAAAATGATGAAACAAGCCTGGCAGGAACAGAAGGATTGTTTGCTACGCTATTAATAAGGGATTACTCTAGCGGGGATGACTTAGTGATCGCAACTCAGGAAGGGATTGATCCAATCGTTGCAGACCTTCCAACTTACGTGAGGGGAGGTGATTTTGTATTTGAAGTTCAGTTGTCTGAAGGTTCTGCACTTGGAGAAGTGGGCGACTTATTAGGAGATAGTGGAAATCTGATGAATCTTGAAAATGATTCTGAAAACTTCGTAAATCAGCCACAGCTAGCCTCTGTAATTACTTCTCCAGAGATTATAACTGATGATTCTTCGGAGGAAATTCGATTCGATTATACATTTGATACAGATGACAACAATCAATTCCGATTGGAGTACAGAATAAATGGTGGTTCCTGGTTTTTATTCACAACCGTTGCAGATTTTGATGCAACTGGAACATATACGAGTACCTCCAATATTTCTAGAGGGAATACAGTAGAATGGAGATGGGTAATCTTGTCTGACGAAGATGGATTTGAAGGAAATTCATTGGAAATCAGCAATGTTTCGTATGGAAGTACTTCCATTGGCAATGATGAGTTATCACCGGCTAGTATTATTGCTCCTGGCTTCCTGGCCTTTGAAAATGATAATGGTAGGGGGTTAATAACTACGAGATCTTTCGAGGTTGGTGAATTGTCAAACAGCACCCTTTTGTCTTTTGATCTAACATTTGATAAGAAACCAGAAGATCTTACCAATGATCAATTCCTCGTACTAGAGTATTCTACAGATGGAGGTTCGACCTATACAGAACTAGGAACTTTCCCAGATACTAATCAATCAGAGGAAACGGCTACAGGTTCGTATCGATTTGACGTAACTGATGATATGAAGGATAATGCTTCTATCTTCAGATTCCGTCAAGAGGAGTGAAATAACTTAACTGTATCTATTGATAACTTCTCGTTCTCAATGGGTAGAATTCTACCTTTCGAATACGAGTCAGATCAGCAGTCTATTGCTAATCAAGTACTATTAGTTACTTCAATAGGAGCGGAGGCTTCTTGCCTGGATGAATCCATAACGCTAGGATATGAAGTGAGAGGACGTTTTGGAACGGATAATATTGTTACTGTTACCTTCGATGAAATTGATGGTACCGGATTTGGGGAGATCGATGTAGAATATAGAGATATCTTGTCTGGGACAGGGACGTTAGATTTAGATATACCATCAGACATTTTCACAAATGGAGATAGTAATAAGTCTTTCCGATTCAGATTAAACTACGACGATGATACGTTTGCTGATGATAATCTAGATTTTGCTAGTAATGGTGAACTCTACAGTGAGGAATCTATAGAGATAGTCGCGCCTGTGGATTTGGATGCCACAGCATCTATTGCTTCTGGAACGCTAAGGTGTGAAGAGGACGATTTAGTAATGACACTATCAAGTCCGCAAGCTTACTTCTCCTATGAAGTGATTAATTCTGCTGATGGATCAGTCGTGAGCGGTGACCCGTTTGTATATGATCCGGATGAAGATCTAAGAGATATCCTTATCACTGGTATTGCTGAAGATGCAGATTTACAGCTAAGAGTGACTGCATCATCTTCCATTGGGTCACTTGCAGCTTGTTCCGATGCGATTTTGTCTACTTCCGTTATTCAGGTAAGGTTTGTTGAGGACCTAGAGCTGAATCTACTCAACACCAACAGAAATGTGTATGAGTTAGTAGATGCGGGGGATGCTCTACAAGTCTGCCAAGGAACTGCCGTTTCTTTAAGAGTTCTGAGAGGTGGAAGTACTGTGTCGGTAGATAGAATTGAGTGGTTCAGAGACAATGTCAACATCCCACTTGCAGACTCTGATTTTGAACTTACTAATGATGCAAATGGCATAAATAATCGTACTGGGGATTATTTCGCAAGGATAACGGACGGTGACTGTGTATACATCACAGAGTCAATCACTGTTACTATTGAGGAAAGTCCTGACCAACCTGAGATCGCAGTAGTAAGTGGAGAGCTGACTGGTTGCAGAGATGAGGGACCGGTTGTTTTGAGTGCTCCTGATGGCTTCACGTACTACCAATGGAGTAGTGGTGAGGAAACGCAGACGATAGAAGTAGATCTTGCCGTTAGCGGTTCAAGTGAATCTGCTAGCACTTCAAGGACTGTGCAGGTTTCAAATCGGCCATTTGCTCAGTCTTGTGGAAGTGTATCTTCGGAAGCTGTGGTGATTGAGCGTTACCGAAATGTTGATTTTAACCTATCAACTTCGAGCAATATTTCAACCCAAATATTGGAGGGAGACGAGCTTAATGCTTGCAGTAGTGAACGAATTTATTTCCACGATGAATTTATAAATACGACCAATAGTACA
>JABSPG010000649.1 GCA_013214445.1 Ekhidna sp.
GTTACTTCTTTCTTTAGCTGAGCAAAGTCGATGCTGTTAAAAGCCTCTTTGTAGCTGAAATCCTCACCCATTGGGTTAGATTTTGTTGCATGTTGTCTAAGGATGTTGAGCTTTAGCTCATTGGGCCACCAGTCCCGGTTTTTAACGCCACTACCTCCAGCAGATTTCTGCGTTCCGCTTAAGAATGGGCATTGACTAGGGTCTCCGTTATTGTTGCTGTGCATAAGTGAATGAGTTTAATTTGCTTAAAACTAAGATTACTATAATTTATAAAAATTATATGACTATAAGCTTTGCCTATAAATACTTGTTTGCCTCCATTTTGTTTGGTGTTTCATGCATGGTTTTGGCCCAACCCACTAAGAAGTTTAAGACTAAGTATGATCGGGATGATTTGGAGTTAGTTTCCGTCGCACCTGATTACCAAGATGTGAAGTATTGGATTGCGCATCCGGAAAAGGAAGACATGGCTGATGTAGTTCCCGGCAGAGGGGAACTAAAAGAATATCAAGCGACTGCTGATGTGGATGTGTTTTTCATCTATCCCACCATCTATTCAAAGAAACAAGATCCTGATCATCCGTGGTTTGCAGATGTAAATGATGAAAAGCTGAACAAAGCGATAGCCAATTCGACGATTAAGAATCAAGCCACAGTTTTCAATGCTTCAGCTAAGGTGTATTCGCCTCTTTACAGGCAAGCACATATAGGCGTCTATTATGTAGATGATTTAGCACTGAAGGTGGAAGCGCTCGAATGGGCCTATTTAGATGTAAAAAGGGCTTTTGAGTATTACCTTAAAAACTGGAACAAAGGCAGGCCAATTATCATTGCTTCGCATAGCCAGGGAACCAATCATGCAGTGAAACTCCTCCGTGAGTTTTTTGAAAATAACAAGCGCATGGATCAACTAGTGGCTGCTTACATTGTTGGTATGCCCCTGGATAAGGGGACTTTCTCGTACATTCCAAGTTGTGAGAACCCGAGTGACATAGCGTGCTGGCTGACATGGAATACTTATAAAAAAGATTACTTCCCTCCGACACATGACTATCTATTTGTGGATGCCTTGAATGTAAACCCACTGACTTGGAAGACAGATACTACCTATGCCTCATGGGGTCAGAATCGAGGAGGTATACTTGGCAATTTCAAAAAGATAAGACCAGGCTTATCAGACGCCCAAAATGCACATGGAATGCTGTGGATCAATAAGCCGAAATTTTTTGGAAACTTCCTGATCTCCTGGGATCGCTATCACATTGTGGACTACAATCTTTTTTATTTAAATATTAGAGACAATGTAGAAGAACGAGTCGAATCTTTTCTTAAGACAAAAACGAATTAGCTATCCTCATATTTTTCCAGAAACTCTGGCAGCAGGTCCATCATTAATTCGTAGATAGCAAACCGAGAAGAGGTTGCTAAGTATTCGTCAGTGAAGTTGCAGTAATCGATAAAGCTTGTGAGTTTATCTCCGCTAAGTTTGGTGTTTTCCGACACCCATTCTCGAGTAAATTTCTGTCGAGCACTTTCGGTAGCGTATTTCGTTCTCCTAATTTGCTGCATCTTTCTCTTTTCTTTTTCCTTTTTACTGACCGAATAATGAATAGTTGAGATCGGGTGCAGAACTGCATGGAGCGGGTTCATAAACTCTCTTTTTTCTACGACTGGGTAGGGATCCATTACCACTCTTGGTACTCCAAAAATTTGAAAAGAGGTATCTTCTGCCTGTTCTTCAAGAATTAACTCTTTGAATCTAACATACTCGGGTAGCTTTCCAACGATAACCTCATCTAGGTAGATGGTGTTTGAAGGCAAGGCAAATTCGATTTCTTCCTCGTCAAACCATGTGGAATCAGCAACCCAAGCGAGCGTTTTGTAGCCTACACTTGAAATGACTAGCGTATCACCAACCTTAGCGGGTAGTTTAAAAGCACCTCTTTCGTTTGTAGAAGTCAGGTTACCAGCATTTATGTTTTGGATATGTGCCCCTATCAGAATTTCTTTTGAGGCACTATCTAACACCACACCATAGACGTATTTGCGTTGGCCAAAGACTGCCAAGCAGCATAAAACAAATAATGTCGTTATCGCTACTCTCACCATCAAATATCTATTTTTTAGACATGCGTTTTTTCGATTTAAGAATCTTTAACCTTTTACTGAAATAGCTGTTGTATTCTGCATGGTTGAGATCACAAAGCATTCAGGCATCTACACACTAACAGTAATGCAACAATTACCTATCGGGTTGTCTGAGGCATGGGATTTTTTTTCTTCTCCTAAGAATCTTGTGAAGATCACACCTTCCCATATGAAGTTCAAGATTACCTCAGAGATACCAGATCAAATGTTTCCAGGTGAGATCATCACCTACAAGGTTGCTCCAGTGCCAGGCATTTTTGTTAATTGGGTGACAGAAATCACTCATGTAGAACAGAACAAGTCTTTTGTAGACGAGCAGCGATTTGGACCATACGGCATGTGGCATCATGAGCATCACTTTGAAGAACGCGATGGAGGTGTTTTTATGACGGACCGTGTCTCCTACAAGACACCGTTTGGATTCTTGGGCCACCTTGCCCAAAAGCT
>JABSPG010000650.1 GCA_013214445.1 Ekhidna sp.
CTATTGTCTATGGAAGGCAGATTCGCTACTTTCGTACCAAACGGACAGGGACACGAAACACACCTTACCTTGACATTGGCATTAATTGACTGCATGAATCAAGAAGAATCTGAACTTTGGGAACGTATCAAATTCTACCAGATTGGTTCAGTTGAAGCTAAATTTTCATTTTCGGATCGACTGGCAAGAGAGAACGGATGGAGTCTGGAATTTGCCCTTCGAACAATGTTGGAGTACAAGAAATTTATGTTCTTAATCTGTTGTTTTAGTGAACCGCTAACCCCCTCTGATCAAGTAGACCAAGTATGGCATTTGCACCTTCTTTATACTCAAGATTACTGGAAAGAATTTTGCGATAAAGTTCTTGGTAAACAAATACATCATGGCCCTACAAAGGGAGGAAAGTCCGAAAAACTGAAGTTTGATGACCTTTATTCAAATACATTAAATTTCTACAGCAAGAAATTTGGAACTGAACCTCCCGTTGATATCTGGCCGAGTAATGATGAACGATTTTCGAAGATTAATTTTAGAAGGACATCAACAGATGATTTTTACTTGATTCCCAAAACATTGAAAGGATTAAAGAAATGGATATTCTCAAAAAATTAAGTCCTGCTGAGGCTAAACTAATATTAGAACCAGATTGCAAGGTTAGTGAATTGCTGAAGTTCACCTTCATGGATCTACTTATGCGACAGATCCTGAGAACCAAACTCGCAGATGAAGTAGTCAAGTATCATCAAATTTCTACTGGCTCAGAATTCCAGTCGTTTAAACTCAAAAAACATGAAGAACTTTTCACAAAAGGTTTCGCAAAAGACTCAGAAATGGTTCTATCTCTGTTTGAAGTCAAAAAGTTGATACAAACTAAATTCAAGAATCCTAAAGACCTCAAATGGAGCTATTTCATTGAACCGAATTTATCCGAGTACTTCAAGCAATTGCCGACTGGATTAGTCAGACGATTTGTGAAAATTAAGTTAAACTCGAATGGAGAATCACTGAAAGAGGAACTAACTGATGTATTCAAAGATTTAGATGATCAGTTCTCAGGTGAGCTAACAAAAGAAAAAATATCAGCTATTTATTCTTTAATTGGAACTAATGTAATCCTCATAAAAGGCTATGATTCGAAGGAATTGACAGAGTTATTTGAGGCAGACAAGAAAGAAAAAAGACAATATGATACCATTCCATATCCGATCGACTCGACTGTTTACTATTCAGATTCAAGTGAATCCTCTAATGAATCTGAAGCTCCTACTTTTCCAATATTTGACCCTAACATAATTCACGAGATCCTTGAAAGTATTGAAAGTGCTGCTGAATCAATATCGGAAACTTTTAGTTCAACTTTCGATTCTTCAAGTGATTCTTCTAGTTGGTCTGGTGATGGAAGTGGTGGTGGTTTCTTTGGTGGTGGCTTTTTCAGTGGTGATAGTGGTTGGGGGGACTCAGGAGGCGACAGTGGTTGCTCTTCTGGATGCGGTGGATGTGGTGGTGGAGACTAAAAACTAATGCCAACAAGCACTAAGCTCCATCGGCTTACTTAGTTATTTGCAAAGGACTTTTGGAACAGATACTTTTGAGATATTTGAAAGACTAAGCCGGCAGAGCTTAGTTTGACGTTATCTGTAATACGCAACTCGTGAGATCAATAATTTTTATCATATTTTACATCAGCTTCAACCAAACTTACTGCCAGATGGTATCAAAAGACCAACTTGAACAAATTGGATTAAAAACAAGCGAAGTGAGCGAACAAGCTCGAACGTTACTAATACAAGATTTTTATTGGAGTCCAATTGATGATTTTTCACCATTTGGCAATGATGATGGATCTGACGCCTTCCACCATTTCCGCGAATGGCGTTTTAAAAACAAATCATCAAGTCCGGTAACATTTCTTAACCAACTTTTAGAAGAATGGGCTTATCCAAAATTCGATTTAACAACTCTGAATGAAACTGAAATATCAAAATACCTTGAAACAAAAGGTGGTGGGATTTCTTCTGATCAAATTTCAACGATGAGAGAACATTTTAAACAAATGTCAGAACAAGCTGGTAAGGAATTTAAGGAAGAGGAATTCCAACAAATTATGTCTATGTCCTCTGAAAGTATGGGAGGAACTTACTTGTTTAGTCAAGACAATGCTGTAATTGCTATTGGGTTTGGTCAATTCATACTGGAAGGAAAAATTGACAATGACATTTCTGAGCTGGTTAAAACAGCGATTCAACGAGAACTCCTGCCAATCCTAATAACTAGATTTGACGAAGAACTTCAGGAGGAACGGAATGAGAGGCTTAATCAAATGCTTTCCGATCTCAACAAAATGTAAATACAGATAACAGACGCTATGAATGAATGGGGTTTCATCGGTCAGGATATTTTCGTGGGGATTGGAAAGTCCGCCACAAGTAATAAATTTAAATCAAGGCGTGGCTATGTGCGAGACGAGAGGTTAGTGCTTTCTAATCCCCACTCATCATAGCTGGTCGTTGCAATGAATGATCTTAGCTTCCAATGTATAGGCTTAGGGTTTTCAGCGGCCATTTGGTATCGGCCAGTTTTTGAAGGTTTT
>JABSPG010000651.1 GCA_013214445.1 Ekhidna sp.
CTCCTACCCGGTCAGCGCAAGAAGGTATTCTTTGATGCGGGAGTGAAACGCATTGAGGACTTTGCGGGGGAACTGGAGGTGAGGTCGTATAGAGGATTCTAAAGGTAGGGCATTAGGGTGATTGCATCAATGATCAGAAAATCCTTATAGGAAAGAAACAAAAGATGGTGTCTAAAGCTGAAGAAGTTTCTTATTTTGTCTTCTAATCGGTAACGCTTGCTAATCAACTTTTTGTAGGCCATGTCCAATAGCAATATCCTAGAAATTTTTAGCGGAGTAAATGATCCGCGGGATCCCAGCAAAACGCTTTATCCTATTAGTAGTCTTTTGTTTATCGCTTTATGCACCCTTTTATCCCATGGGGAGGACTACGTGGACATGGAAGAATTTGCCCATCAGCGCCGTGATTGGCTATCGACGAAAATCGATTTATCTCGGGGCACTCCTTCTCATGATACTTTCAATCGTGTATTCAGCGTGCTTTCTCACTCAGAGTTATCTTCCTGCTTGGGAAAAGATGGTCGGCAATTATTGGATCATCTAGATCAGAAGCAACTATGCTTAGATGGCAAAAAACTCAAAGGAGCAGCGCCAAAGGCACGAGGCAATCATGGCCTCTATATCCTTAATGCTTGGGTAGCAGAGAATCGACTCTGTATAGGTCAAGAAAAAGTCGGAGACAAGAGTAATGAAATCACTGCCATTCCCAAACTGCTCAACAAATTGGATATCCAGGGCAGTGTGGTCAGCATAGACGCCATAGGCACTCAGCATAAGATAGCCGAGTTGATTGTGGAAAAAGAGGCAGATTATTTGTTGGCAGTCAAAGGCAACCCAGCCGGATTACTAGAGGAGATAGAAGATAGTTTCCGATTTCAACGTACTGACACAGAGACCTTTGAAGAAGAGTGGGTCTATGCACATGGCAGAGCAGAGCAGCGAACTTGTGAGATTTTACCCAAAGAAAAGATGCTCAATCCCGCGATTGCCCAAAAATGGGAAAAACTTAACACCTTGGTCAAGGTAGTGGCAAAACGCCAGCCCAAAGGAAAGGAAATGAGCACAGAGACCCGCTATTACATAAGTTCAGAACACTGTGTGGAGCAAGGGCTTTCCCCAAAATACTACAACGCATTAGTTAGAGGACATTGGGGCATAGAAAATCATCTTCATTGGCAGTTAGACCTCAATTTTAGGGAAGACGCCGCGAAAGTCAAGAAGGGCTTTGGGCCTCAAAATCTCAGCGCACTTAGAAAAATCGCCTTACAAAGAGTCTCATACATGAAAGACAAGCGATCCCTAAAGAAAAGGAGATTTAGAGCCGCATTGAATTTAGTTTATCTAGAAAATATTTTAAACGTGTGATGCAATCGCCCTAGTGATCAAAGGTGTAATACCAATCCACCCTATTTTTATGTATTATTGTGGATGCGAGTTGTCGACTATGTTAATCTAATCCAAGAATCCCCAGAGGAACTTCGAGTTCTTTTAAAGGCGGAAAAGCACCCGAAATTGCGTGAGCGTTTGCAAGTATTGCTCTGGCTCAAGAGTGGTACTGTCTCAACGATGAAAGAAGCCATGAAGCTTTTAGATCGTACTACTCAACATGGTCTTGTTCTTTGGCGGATCTATAAGTCAAAAGGTCTTTCAGGTTTACTGACGCTTAAAACGGGTCAGGGTCGCTATTCTCCACTGCGAGATAAGCCTGAGCTGGAGAAAAAATTGGCTGAAGATGGCTTTTCCACGGTTAATGAGGCTCGAGCTTGGATTTTGGAGACCTATGGGATTTCCTACACTGAAAATGGCCTAGGAAATTACTTTCGTGCCAATAAGAGCAAACTTAAAACGGGTCGTCCAAGCCATCCCAAAAAGGACGAGCAAGCACGCCAGGCATATAAAAAAATACCAGACTGAGCTACGCCAACAGCAGCCTTGGTTTCAGGATGAAATGCGTTTTGGAACTCGAACCCTCCCCCAAAAGCGATGGACTTCACAAGGCCATCGGCCAACTACGCTCATGAAATACGGCTATAGTTACCGCTATCTCTTTCAGGCAATACAGCCTGCAACAGGCAAGACTTTTGAGATGTATTTGCCTAACATGAGTGGACACTGTTTCAAAATATTCATGACCGAATTTGCCAGACGCCACCCGGGGCAAACCATGATTATGGATAATGCAGGAGCCCATCATGTCAAGTGGGAAGATCCTGAGTTTGAATTCCCTGATGTCAATATACAGTACCTCAGCTCCTATTCTCCAGATTTCAATCCACAGGAAAGGATCTTCCAAGAACTCAGAAAACCAATCAAAGGAAAGGTCTATGATTCTGTAGACCAGATTGAAGCCCAACTCAATCAAACACTCAAAGTATTCTGGGAAAACCCAAAGAAAGTGATCTCTATCACTGCCTGGAAATGGATCGTTTAATCAATGATGGTACTGTGGATGGGTAGAAGGTTTTATCAAAGGTGGGGTAGCAAAAAACAAAGCACAGGCTCGAGCCAATTTTACCCAGTCTATCGCGGAATTAGAAAAATACGCCTTAGAACAACAAACGCCCATCGTGATTGAAGCCACCAATCGC
>JABSPG010000652.1 GCA_013214445.1 Ekhidna sp.
AAGCCCTCAGCTGATCATGCAGTCTATGAAAACTACTGTCTGATATAACGATCTCCGGACTAATTGAGAAGAAGTTAGAGTTCATTTCATACATTTCTTCTTTAGTGATTTCAAACACATTAGAAGGACCAAAAAAATCTACTAAAAATTGAGCGTCCTCTGAATTCTTAAAACCACCTCGATAAATAATCGCTTTGTCTTTTCCAACGGGCTGAAAACAGCAATCAAGGTGCAACGCATTTTCTCTTGGATCTGTATCTGACTTGTTCAGCTCAAAGGCCTTGACTTTGTGGTTTGGAAAGGTCTTTTCCAAATAACTGACTGCATCTCGATTGGTACGAGCGACGGTATACTTTTCAAAATCTTCCTTCTCTGAGTATCCTACAAAAATGTAATCTTTCCAAGGCATGACATCTCCTCCTTCCATGCGCTCATGTTCATCAGGAAGTAATACTTCCGAAACCTGATCGGTAATATGTTCTATGCCATCAGATTCTAGTTTTCTCTCCGGAGTGACACATGGAATAACTAGTTTCTCACCAATTGTAAAGGCTATATCTCTTGCAAAGATCTGATTTAAGCCCTCAATGCTTTTGGGTCGATAGACTTTCACACCATGCTTCTCCAAGACTTTGGCGACAGCTTCCATTTCTTCTATCAAATCCTCTTCCTTGGGAAAAGTACCTGCAAGAATGTGTTCTTTGGATTTTGGGTCATATGTTTTTTCAATTTTAGGAATACCTCCCATTTCGTTGGCTATTCCTAAGATGACAGCCTCCAAGGGAGCTGTTTCATCTAAAACTTTAACGGGGATCATTGGGGCAAAATTAATGTAATATTCAAGTGATTGGTAGCAAAGAACCACCGAATCTTAAGCAACTTTCTAAGCTATTTAGTTATCAAAACTTCTGATAAATTGTTTTAAGAATCATGAATTTAAATGATACTTGTATTCAGCTCAATTGCTCACTAATATGAGGAAATACGCAGACCTGATAGATCAAACATTTTATTTCCCAACTCCGGAGTTTAAGGTAGAAAACGATAACCTACATTTTCATGATGTGGATCTAATGGAGATTATCGGTACTTATGGAACTCCTTTAAAACTAAGCTACCTTCCGAAGATTGAGCAAAACATTAAATACGCTTACAAGATCTTCAATGATGCGATAAAGAAGCATAATTACGGCGGCAGCTATACTTATGCTTATTGCACCAAAAGTTCTCACTTTAAATTTGTAGTAGAGGAAGCACTATCAAACAATGCGCATATAGAAACCTCTTCCGCTTATGATGTTCCGATTATTCGAAACATGCTTAAGGAACACAAACTGACCAAAAAGCACTACATCATTTGCAATGGGTTTAAACGTCCCTTATATCTGCAAGAAGTATCGGCGCTTTTGAACGAGGGATACGAGAACTGCATCCCAATTTTAGATAACCTTAATGAATTAAAGTACTATCAGGAGCATGTAAATGATCCATTCAAAATTGGTATCAGGATAGCTGCAGATGAAGAACCGAATTTCTCGTTCTACACTTCCCGACTTGGCATCCGCTATAGCGACATCATTCCTTACTACAATGAGCAAATAAAAGACTCTAACGCTAGCCTCAAGATGCTACACTTCTTTATCAATACAGGTATCAAGGATTCTGCATATTATTGGAGTGAGTTAAGCAGATTTATTTACAAATACTGTGAGCTGAAGAAAGTGTGTCCTGAACTGGACACGATAGACATAGGCGGTGGTTTCCCAATCAAGAATTCACTTCATTTCGAATACGATTACTCCTACATGGCTGAGCAAATCATTGAAAACATTCAGTGGATTTGCAAAAAAAATCACGTACCTGTTCCTAATATATTTACCGAATTTGGAAGCTTCACAGTAGGAGAAAGTGGTGCAACCATATATTCTGTATTGGATCAGAAACTTCAAAATGATAAAGAGCTATGGTATATGATGGATGGATCATTCATTACTCATATTCCGGATGTTTGGGGCATGAATGAGAAATTTATCATGCTCCCAATCAATCATTGGAAAAGCCCATACCACCGTGTCAATCTCGGAGGACTTACGTGCGACAGTATGGATTACTACGATTCTGAAGCGCATATTGGTGAAGTTTTCCTTCCACAGTTTGATGATAGCGAAACCCTTTATTTTGGCTTCTTTCATACAGGGGCATATCAAGAGTCCCTAGGTGGTTATGGTGGCATTCAACACTGCCTAATTCCAGGGCCGAAGCATATCATTATTGATCATGACTCAAATGGGAACATCACGCATAAGCTCTTTGCTCATGAGCAAAAAAGTGAAGAGATGATGAAAATCCTAGGTTACTGAAGGTTGTAACCTAATTTGAGATAAGGGAGTTAAAATAACTCAATTGTATAAAAACTTCAGAAAATCACCCGCAAACAGAATTTTCTCATCAGAATATCTGGTAAAAAAATTAAGTTTGTTAGCTAACTAACCATAAAACCTATCACAGAATAGATGTCTAAGAATCTAGTAGTCATACCTACCTATAACGAGTGCGAAAACATTCGTGACATCATAAATG
>JABSPG010000653.1 GCA_013214445.1 Ekhidna sp.
GGCCTGGATACTGGTTGACAATTTTTCTGATTTTAGACCCATCATTTCAAAATCGGGAACCAACAATAACACTGCTGCTTTCGACTTTCAAATACAGGATGATTTCCCAGGTAACAATGGAAACCTGCAGTTTTTTATGGGCACTGGCTCGGGCATTGTTGAAGTCAGTGGCACGCTAAACTTCACCGGGGTGCAGGACATAGCAACAGCTACATGGACCCATGTTGCTGCTGTAGTGGAGGGAAATGACATGCGACTGTATATCAATGGGATACCTAGAGGTACCGCTACCTACTCAGGGACAAGACAGCTTAACGATAATCCGATCCAGATAGGACGCTATACCAATGGCACTGAGCAGTTTTGGGATGGTGGAATCGATGAAGTAAGAATTTGGAATGATGCGCGTACCGCATCGGAAATTGCAGATAATTACACTTCGGAACTGCGAGGAGATGAAGCTGGCTTGGTGGGCTACTATCAATTTGACAATGGAGTATCTGGAACAGATAACCTCACTGCTGGCTACACCAAACTCTTCGATCGATCAGTCAATAACCTGGACGGGACATTAACGAACTTTGCTTTGTCCGGCGCAACTTCTAACTGGGTTACCTCGGGCGCTATGAGCACAGGAGTTACCCCTGATGTGCCTGCCGATGTGTATGCCACCCGATTGTCCGACACCCAAATACAGCTCAACTGGACAGATGGAGCCAATGAGTCAGGCTATCGAATCTTCCGGGCAGACAATTACAACTTTGACAGCAACGTCACGCAGGTGGTGGATCTCCCTGCCAACACTACCACGTACACCCATACGGTTGCTCCAGGCGAAGGGTATTTCTACCGCATCACTGCGTACGATGGAGCGCTGACGGCTGATAGCAATGTGGAGTTTGCAACGACCGAAGCATTCCCGGGTCAAGCCCTGAGTTTTGATGGAGTAAATGATTACACAAATGCCACCGAGGCAATCGGTGCGCTTCCTGATCTTACAGTGGCAGCATGGATCTATCCAAGATCCTTTGGTGGGTCTAATTCGTGGGTTTATTGGAGAGGAAATACTTCTTCAAATCAAACCGGTGGCGAGCTATATGTTACGCCAGCCGGTCTTGTTGGGTATGGTGAGAGTGATGTCTCGTACCAGGGAATCACTTCCTCCAGTTCAATACCATTAAATCAATGGACTCATGTGGCAGTTTCGAAAACAGGTGGGTCGGCGCAGCTGTACATCAATGGTGTTGCAGATGGTAGTGCGGGAACCATTGACGGGACTCCACCCAATGGAGAGATTTCACTGGGGGCCAGGGTGAGATTATCTGGAACCGATGGATATTTTGACGGAATTATTGATGAAGTAAGGATCTGGAATCTCGCCAAGACGGACTTTTCAGATAGGTTTAACGGTCTCCAAGGTAATGAAGCTGGACTTGTAGTGTACTACCCACTGGATGAGGGATCTGGCGCAGCA
Source organism: Ekhidna sp. (assembly GCA_013214445.1). Lineage (GTDB taxonomy): Bacteria > Bacteroidota > Bacteroidia > Cytophagales > Cyclobacteriaceae > Ekhidna. Next base: position 1,475 of record JABSPG010000653.1, read on the forward strand.
ACCACCGTAGACCGATCCATTAATACCGTGGATGGGACTATTTTCGGAGCAACGTCTCAACCTGCTGATTATCAATTAAGAGCATACGCTAGTAATGTTACCTTAAGTTCATTTACTGCAACTTACGAAGCACCTGCAGGATTAGCTTCAGCTACTATTGACGTTGATGATGACCCTGCGTTTGGATCACCAAGTGCTTCGGGTTTAGCTGCTGAAATAGACGGAGATACCGAAATCACCGGTCAAACGTTTGCGCCAAATACTCCATACTATTATCGTGTTAACTACACTATGACAGGTGGTAGCACGCCTACGGCGGTTTCAGAATCATTTATGGTGACCCCTGGCAATGCACTCTCATTTGATGGAGGCGATGATCACATTCGGGTGGAAAACACTGGAAACATCCAAACTTTGGGAGGCTCTGGTTCTTCCTTTACTGTAGAGGCGTGGTTCAAAGGCGCAGGAAGCATCGTGACTAAAGGACAAGGTGGGGCTTCCGGCAATGCTGCCAATACAGGTTTTCGGATGACTTCTAGTGATATAGGACTTGGGCAAAATGGAGGAGCCTCGGATTTTGATTTTACCATTCCTTCATTGAACAATAACGCATGGAATCACCTGGCTCTAGTCAGGGATGCTGCCGCGAACCAAGTGCGACTATATTTGAACGGAACGGAGATCATGAACCAATCGTATGCCGGAACACATGATTTAACCTCCGTTCAGGCAACTTCTTTTTTAACCATTGGAGCTACAATTAAGCCTATTTCCTCTTTTGGAGTGGCGGACCATTTTGATGGAGAGATAGACGAGGTACGAATTTGGGATGACGTCAGGTTACCAGCAGAGATTCAATCAAATTTATTTACCGATTTGAGTGGGACAGAGGCAAATCTTGTTGCCTATTATCGATTTGACGAGGGCAGTGCATCGGGATCCAATACAGGCTTTAGCAGTCTTCCAGATCTCTCAGGCAATGGGAATGTAGGAACGCTAAATGGTCCATTTGCATTAAATGGCACAAGTTCTAACTGGATAGCATCCGGAGCAATGGCCCCAACGCCTTACCAAGCTACAGCTGTTTCTACTTCAGGTTTT
>JABSPG010000654.1 GCA_013214445.1 Ekhidna sp.
GCAGTGATCAGGCGAATCATCTTAAGCAATGCCAATCCCCGATCTATGATTAAGCTATCGTCATCGACAGACATGTGCCAGTACATTTCTTTGTCCATCAACCAAAAAGCTAGGGTCTTATCACCTACCAAAGCTTGGTCGTGAGATTCCGCATAAGCCACGGTTTTTTCCTTAAATCTTCGGTTGGATAGTACATCCCATATTTCATGAATATCCCATTCTTCATCTCTCTTATGCTTCAGAATTTTAATCCAGTAGTCTGGGATTCCCATGCCTAGTCGATAATCGAATCCAACTCCGCCATCCTGAACTTTCCGGCTGATCCCGGGCATTCCACTCATGTCCTCAGCAATGGTAAGGGCGCCCGGTTTTGTCTCGTGAATCAGATCATTGGCCAGTTGGAGAAAAAGAATGGCATCACCTTCTACTTGATCCTTGAAATACTTGTCATAGTGATCAAAACTGACATGATCCCCATGATGCTCATAGAGCATGGAAGTCACACCATCAAAACGAAAACCATCAAAATGAAACTCCTTTATCCAATATTGAATGCTAGAAAGTAGAAATTGCAGCACCTCTTCTTTGCCATAATTGAAAAGCTTGGAATCCCAACCCGTATGGTAGCCTTTCCCGCCTTCATGAAAGTACTGATAACCAGATCCGTCAAATTCGTTTAACCCCTCGGCAATGTTTTTAACTGCGTGAGAGTACACCGCATCCATAATCACCGCCACTCCTAACTTGTGTGCTTTGTTGACCAGGTATTTCAGGTCATCTGGAGTCCCAAAGCGAGACGAAGGTGCAAAAAAATTGGAGACATGATAACCGAATGATCCATAGTAGGGATGCTCCTTGATAGCCATCAACTGGATGCAATTAAAGCCCAAGCTATGGATTCTAGGTAAAATCACATCAGCAAACTCACGATAGGTTCCTACGCCTTCTTTTTCTTGAGCCATACCGATATGTGCCTCATAAATGACCGGCTCATCAATATCACTTACCTTGAAGGATTTGTCACTCCAACGAAACTTCTTTGTAGGATCCCATATAGCACCTGAAAAATCATAGGTTTCAGGGTTCTGCACTGCATATTGGATGAGTGCTGGTATCCGATCCCTTGTTAGGCCATCCTTACCAGTAATCCTGACTTTTACCTGTGTCTCATGACCGAATTGTATTTCGGCAGGAATCCGAACCTTCCATACCCCAGCATCATCTTTCTCCAAGGAGAGACCTTCAGACCAACCATCAAATGAGCCAACTAGGGTAAGCATATGCGCTTCTGGTGCCCACTCGCGATAGGTCCAAAGTTTCTTTTTTTTATCAAAAGTGAACCCCAGCTTCTCGTGTGCAGAAGCAAAAGCGGCTAAACTCTTGTGTCTCTTTTCAATATCTTTTCGCCTATCATGGTAATATTCAAGTCTACCCTCTACGTCCGTCTCATATGGCTCGAGCCATGGATCATCTGCGATTAGTTGAATTTTTGAACTCATGCACTTCAATTGTTTTCAAGATGGAAGATAAGCGATAGGCGCCTACTTACACAAGCAGATAAACTAATAGTCAAAGTCAAGCCCTAACCGATCCTTCAAATCCTTTAGATCTGGATTCTGCTTCACCATGTAATCAAAGATATCCGTACTGGTATAAAGCTTCTTCTCTTCCTTCAGTTCAGCTATTTCCGTACGCAAGACTATATGATCATTCTGTAAATGTGAGCGGAAAAACTGGACAAGCTCTGTATCAAATTTCTCTAGAAAGCTTACTTCTAATTGACTACCCAATAGGATAATAACACTGTGGTTCTCTCCTTTTTTCACCGACTTGCTTAAAATGAGTCGCTCTGTGTCTCCTGCATTTGGTTTTTGCTCAGCAAAAACTTCCCATGCTGCTTGTAGGTCCTCATTAGAAAAATTCGTTTCTTTTTTGTCAACCACTGCCGTGGACTCTTCAACAGCGACTTTTTCTTTCTTTCTCCCAAAGATGCTAGGGGTCTCTTTAGGTTTATTGGAGGTTGAAGGTTGCAATACCGGACTCGTCTTTGTCTTTGGAGCAGCAGGTATGTCATTCAGCGGAGTAGAAGTTAACCCCAGAGGTTCTTCAGTAGGTGGAGGTGGCACATTATCTGGAGAACTTGACTCTATTTGGGCTTTTTCTCCTTCGTCTGCTACTGCCGCTGGTTTGGATGAACTAGCGTTCTCTTCCTTTTGGCCTACTGGATTACTACTTTAGCTTTTTTTTTTGCCCCATTTTCATTGGAGCTTAGTGTCAACGCATTAGATAGGTGTGCCAGCTTCATCAAGCATAGTTCCACATGCAATCGCTGATTTCTGCTTTGCTTGAAACTTAGCTCAAATTGATTGGAGATATTGAGCGCCGAAAGTAAGAAGGATGGGCTGCATTGATTCGCCTGATCCCCATATTTGGCCTTTAAGTTATCTGTCACCTCCAGCAATTCAATGGTCTGAGCGTCTTTTGAAACCAGGAGATTTCTGAGGTGCTGTTGGAATCCATTCAAGAAATTATTCCCATCAAATCCGTTTCTGAGAATTTCATCAAAAAGC
>JABSPG010000655.1 GCA_013214445.1 Ekhidna sp.
CGCCTAGGGAAGGGTACCTCCTGGTGTCAGTTTTACCCACCACCATATTGTAATTAAGGGACCACAGCAATACGCACTCTAAGCTTGGTGGACCACGCCGACCGGGCCAACGCCAAGAGAGTCTTGGATAGTAATAATGGGCGGAACGACCGGGTGTTACGGCAAGAGGCGGCAAAGACTGGACGGGTTGCACAAGATCTGTTGAGGATAGTAGCGGACGATAGTAAGGTATTCAAATTTGATTTAACACACAAAGACCAGTTGAAATTTGTGTTTTTCCTTTTCGCGGTTCCACAACCGTTTTTGCTACAAGAGAACATTCTTATAACTTTGAACGAAGACGGAACCACCCGTAAATGGAACTTCCTCAAGGATAGTAAAAACGGAATAAAAAAAGTTTTTTTTGTCAACCGACGCTTAAAGAAGGGTCTATTAAATTGGGGCGCCCAATTTGCATTTATACCATGGCTTCAAGACCTAACTTTAAAATTATCCAAACTCAGCAGGGACCAGAGGAAACTTCTTTTTGCGGATACAAAAATAGCCAGGTGTCTTATTAAGAAAGAACTGGTAACAGTTACGAGAGGAGCAGCGATATGTATGAGTCCGGAGCGGGCGTGGAAAGAACAAAGTGAATTTACAGCGGAGAGACACCTACCGCTTCTGACGAGCCAGGCACCAATTAAAGCAGTAGTCTCTCAAGGGCTTGGAGGCACAATAATAGTCAGGAAGGATGTAGTGATGGGACGACGTGCAGCCACGGCAAAGTATGAAAATAATTTTCTTTCTATTTCGCAGCCCTTTTGTCCTGACTTCACCTACCGACATTTCAATAGCATAGTACACATGATCCATTCTTTTCCACCTGGTTGGAGGAAAGCACTTTACGCCTTTCTGTGTACCTTTGCTTGGTCTGTGCACCCTGATTTTATTTCGGCATGGAGAACCATTTCGTGCATTTCGGCGAAGACTTTCTCTGACTATAGCTATGCTTGGCAACATTTTCAAAGATGGGCAGGAATCTCAGAATCAATTTTTTACGCCCAAATTAAAGAGGGAATAATAGGTTACGAACGACATATTCAACCTTTTCTTTTCCAGGGTCTAGCCGCTGATTATAAGGCCTCTTCAATCCTACAAAACGATACTGCGATGAGGTTTCTGTTCGAGGCACTTGGAATAGACCTTAACTCGGGCTGCAGAACTAAATTTAGGAAAGCCATCAAGCTAGATTTTCGTTCTCCGACACTGGGGGGGCCATAGCCCTGAATGAGGCCCAGTTGAAGGGTGTCATAACTGCAGCAAGAAATCTTCAGAGGGAAGGTCAGCTAGAAGTCGGGGCATATTTTTTTATACTCTTCTTTATTTGTTTTGCAACCAGGAGAGAAGAGGGGCGTTCTATTTTGAAAAAAAACTGCACCACGGGGCCCTTTCTGGATGTACAGGGGATTAGTCGTATGGGAGTTCGTGTCATTTTAACGGACCCTAAGACTGCCACCTTCCAAGAACCAGACCAAGTCATTACCCGACATTGTTCTCAAGGGGGCCACTACATTAATCCAGTGGAAATCCACACTGCAATCAAGAAACACCATAGGCGCCACCCAAACTCACCGTGGCTGTTGCAGGATAAAAAGGGTAAACCTTGGTCTGATACGAAGATCCGAATAATGTTAGATAAAATTTGTGATAGAGTGGTTAGGGTTAACCCAGCCTGGGATAACACTTTCTTTGGTATACACCGCAAAAAGAGAGTAAGACTCTTTACGTTGCAGTCCTTTAGAGCAACAATGATTTGTCTAATGCTCGCATGGGGTTGGCAAGTGCAACAAATTCAACTGATAACTCGCCACAAATCCGACGCTTCGACCATGCATTATTTAATGAAATGCAAACGTATGAGCTTTGCCACGTCTAACCGGGCGTCTGATTTACATAATGAAGCCATCTCCAAACTGTTGGACGATTTAAATATGGAAGTTATGGTGGATTTTTTATAGATGTACGAAGTGAAGGGCTTTTCGGAGAGCTTCCCTTTACCTTTAGTTATGTGTACCCTTTATTTTTAGGGCCGTTACACGTTCGTTAATGGGCGACCACAATGTGGCAAGCGTACTGCAGGATATGGAATTTACCTTTTCGAGTTCCACGGCACCGCTCATCGGGGGAGTACAACTGGCTACGGAGGCAGCGGCTTTGTCGGTAGTAAGACACCCAAAGGATGTAACACCGAACCGCTATAAACATTTGACGATGGGTGAATCTGTATTGTTGAACGCGGATCAACAGCCTTTGCAGCCCTTCACATCCGTCGAGCCGTCTGCCCTACTCCGAACGATGAGGAAGAATATAAAGCAGCCTGCAGCTGCAGTATTACCTAATGGTGACCTGAAAGCTAGGAACTTTGGTGGTGGTCAGGGAAAGCCGGAATATATTTTTGACGGTATTCGTAACATTGAATTTTACTTTTATTGGGCAGGGAGTCAACATGGCTTAGTTTCCTTCTGCCTTTCCGGGATAAGCGCGGCGCTGGCCGGTCCTCTTTACGGAGTGGGCGCCACAAATCCT
>JABSPG010000656.1 GCA_013214445.1 Ekhidna sp.
GAATGGGATCGTTACAAGTCAGGAGCAGGGAAACAATGTTACTGTCTCAGTGAATATGAGAGGAAGTGGTGCAGTACTTGACGGAACAGGATCGTTTATCACCACGGGAAACCAGCAAGATGATGATAATGGTCTTTTTGTCTTTAGGGCAAATACGACTATTGCCAATACTGCTAACCTGACTTTTACCAATTCGGACCCAAGTAATCCGAAGATGTTGGAGCTGTTGGAAAATGTAATTGTTACCAATTTTGGTCAGATCACAAATTCGCCTGATATCATTGGTCGAGATGGATCCTCTTGGATCAATCAAAGTGGAGGGATATTGTCTGTTGAAGGGGAATTGTTAGTAGGAACCACGCTAGCCAGTAATCCAAATGCTACTTTAGATGCAGCTTCGGCTGGGAATACGGTTCAATACACCGGTAATGGAGCCCAAGATATTAAGGAGCCATTAACTTCCTATTCAAACCTCATCATTGGAGGTTCTGGTAATAAGAATATGGTTTCAACCATCGAGGTAGATGAACTGATAGATATCTCGGGTACTCTGGTCACAAACAATAATGATTTGACCGTTCAGGGGAATTGGACCAACGCGGGCAGCTTCAACGAAGGTACCTCTACGGTGATCTTCAGCGGAGGTGCTGATCAAACGATCACAAATAGTGTAGGTGAAGTATTTCAGAGCTTTACCTTGGATAAAACAGGAGGAACGCTGGTTTTAGATAATCCACTTCAGGTGACTCAGACATTGACGATGCTACAAGGAACCATTGATGCTTCTTCGAATGCAATTACGTTAGGGTTGGATGCGGCCAATGAAGCAACCCTTAGCTATAGCAATGGGGTCGTTCTAGGAGAGTTTAGGCGGTTTGTTGATGATGATGAGGCGCTTACCTCTTTTGTGTATCCTGTGGGTATATCAGGAACACCAAGATTGGCAACATTGACTTTTGCTGATATCACAGCAGGAGGTATTGTAAGTGCCAACTTCACTACCACAGCACCTGGAAATGATGGGCTTCCGCTCGATGATGCAGGATTCAATGCAACCAATTCGTTCAGTGAAGGCTACTGGGAAATCTCTTCCGATGCACCTAATGATATTGCTTTCACGACTTATGATATTGCATTAAATGGAAATGGTTTTACCAGCTTTCCAATCTCTTCTGATACACGAGTATTATCAAGAGCAAATGCGAGTTCACCATGGGTGGCGAATGGTAGTCATGCCGCCGCAGTAAGTAGTGAGGCCAATAGAACAGGGATAAGTTCTTCTAATTTGGATTTCACTTTGGCGACAAATGTAAGTTGTGATCCTCCGACCACCTCGGAAATCACAGCCAGTGACCCAACACCTTGTGTCAATAGCAATAACTCTACATATTCCGTGACGGACACATTTGGTTCAGACTATGATTGGTCTGTGACCGGAGGTACCATAATTGGTGGAAATGGCACCAATCAAATAACTGTATTGTGGGGAAGTGAAGGAGGACCCCAGACAGTTGAAGTAGTAGAAGATAATTCAGGTTCTGGGGGATGTGGTGTGGGCACCCCTGTCACTTTGGTAGTCGATCTAAACCCTCAAATTCTAGGTAGTATCACTGGAAGATCGTCAGTTGCTGAAGGATCTGCTGGGGTCACTTATTCGGTTGATCAACTGTCTGCTGACTATCAGTACAATTGGTCGATCTCTGGAGGTAATATAACCAGCGCCACAAGTGGTGTGAATCTTACTGAAATCACTGTTGAGTGGTTGACAAATGGTGCAGGGTCTATTTCAGTAGAAGCTGACTTTGACTGTGCTAACGATGGCTATGGTGGCGCAGATGATGCAACAACAAATACCCAAACACTGAATGTGACCATTTTCCCCGTAATTGTCTCAAAGGCTGGACTGACCAATGCTAACTGGAACACCGCGACTAATTGGGAAGGAGATGTTGCACCGCAAGCAACCAACAGTGCGAGGATTACGGGTGGATCCACATTCACTACTGGAGGCGCTAATGTTACAATTGATAATCTGGAGATAGAGACAGGAACGACAATATTTATCACTGATCAAGAGACGTTGACCATAACAGGGGATTTAACAATAGACGGAACCATAAATTCGCAAGAACAAGGGAACAATGTAGCTCTGAGCGTTAACATGACAGGTGATGGAACCATTTTAGACGGCTCTGGAGATGTAGTTACCTCCGGAAATACGCAGGATGATGATAATCCTACGTTTAGACTTTCTGGAAATATATCCATTGCAAGTACTGCGGATTTGACCTTCACAAATAGCGATCCAAATAATCCCAAAGCCTTAGGTATAGCGGCTAACAGGATTGTGACCAATAATGGCTCCATCACTGTGGTGCCAGATCTTGATGGAGGAGCGAATAGTACATGGATCAATGCTACAGGCAGTACACTAAGTGTTTCTGAAGATCTTTTGGCTGAAGCTACAAGTAATCTAAATGCAAGTCAGGCTAATAACACGGTAGTGTATGCGGGTACAGGAAATCAGAACATTAAAGCGCCTGTTTCTAGTACTTA
>JABSPG010000657.1 GCA_013214445.1 Ekhidna sp.
AAAAACCAACAAGCTATTTCCCATTGCCATCACACATGGACTTACTAATTTTTTCTTTTCACTGGCATTACTGCCTGGCATCAAGGAACCAGAAAACACTGCTAGCGAAACCGTCTCACTAGCCCCAATCATTTTGTTTTTACCACTCCTAATTGCTGGGGTATTGATTTTCAGAAAACTTGATAGAAAAGAGATTCTTGAAAAAATAGATCTAGAACCTGCGAATGCAGGGCATGAAGACATCCGCTTACAGCAAGCTTAATAGTCAGTTGGAAAAAGTGGCCTGGATCACTTTCTTCTGGATATTGGTATCGCTATCGCAGTTCATGCGGGGGTATTTGACCCTGTCCCGCTATGAATGCATCAATGAAGACCTCAACCTCATCGCCTACTTTCAGGGTAGTGTGATTACCGGGTTAGTCGCCGGCCTCATTGGCGGTTCACTGGTGGTTTTCTTTTGGGAGAGCTGGCTGAGAACGAAACCTTTCGGATGGTCTTTATTGAACATGGCTTGGTCTTTTACGCTTATCTTCCTCTTAGTAGCGATGATCAGCGGAATGTTTCTGACTTCAATTCAAAAAGGAATTCCCGTGCTTAGCGAAGAAGCCTGGCAAACACTGTGGACACAATTTGCCACTGTGGATCAATTCTTCGTTTACCTCTTTTGGTTGTCTATTGTCATCATCACATTGATTGCTTTATCCGTAAATGATAAATATGGACCCGGAGTTTTTAAGTCCTTTCTGCTGGGAAAATATTTTCACCCGAAGCGCGAAGAGCGCATCTTTATGTTCCTTGACTTACGGGGATCCACCACTATTGCCGAAAAATTAGGTGAAGAAAAGTATTTCAATTTTTTGAAGGATATCTTCAGAGACGCAACACCAGCTATCTTAAATGCTAAAGGACAGATCTACCAATATGTCGGGGATGAAATTGTAATTAGCTGGAAGACGGACGCAGGCATCAAAGATGCAAATTGCCTGCAATGCTATTTTGAGATTGAGAAGTCCCTCGCTGAAAAAGCCGCCCATTACAAGAATAAGTATGATGATACGATCCCCAAATTCAAAGCTGGTTTACATTACGGTGCAGTCATGGTTGGCGAAATCGGTGTGGTGAAACGAGACATTGTCTATTCAGGAGATGTGCTCAACACCGCAGCTCGCATCCAGTCAAAGTGCAACGAGTTGGGCAAAGACATTGTATTCTCAAAGTTCTTGTTGGATAAGCTAGAACCCCTTCCCACAGTCTTCAAAGCAATAGCCCTCGGCGAAATGGAACTGCGAGGCAAGCAGGAATCTGTGATGCTTTACACCGTATGAAAATCCCCAGCTCGTATCAAGCGCTCCCAAGGTAGATGATCAAAACACTTCAAAATGACGTGCTAAAAATAGCAATTCAAATGCAGGCTGTCTTTCAAGCCTCCTACGCTGTAGAAGCTCAGGTACTGGAAATAGATGACTTCCCTCCGCTCAAAAGACCAATTGAAAGCTATCTGGAAAGTACCAATCACTTCTTCGGATACTTTGAAGAAGAAGACCTAGCCGGCATCATCGAAATTCAGGAAACGACAGATCACGTTGACATCAATAGTCTGGTAGTAAAACCAACATTCTTTAGACGAGGCATTGGCAGGAAACTTCTCGCATTTGCATTCAAACGATTCAATAATGCTCTCTTTGTGGTAGAGACTGGTCTGGAAAACACTCCGGCAACTAGACTATATAAATCGATGGGATTTAAAGAAACAAGGCAATGGGACACAGATTTTGGAATCAGAAAGATTCAGCTTGAGAGATACAGTGAGCGTTAAGCAAAAACTGCTTAATAAATATTGGAAGCACATCCCATCAAAACTTCTTTATAAAATCACGGCTAGCTTAAGCATCAAGGCCTATCTCCTGTTCATTGCTGCGACCTCCAGTATTGATCATCAAACCTTCGCTGAAGCGGCAAGCAAACGTGTTTTTCCCTCCATGAGGTCAACTGATTCCACGTATTGAAACCAGCTCCTGAAAAGATCCTGTCTGCAATTGGAAACCAGTCGATGGGATCTTGATCCGTGAGAATGGTTACATCTGACCGATTGAGCTCTTCCTTTGAAAGAACGACAAAATGCGGCTGAACCTGCTCAATCGAAGCTACATCAACTGCATGATCTACGAGCATCGTCACTTCCTGCACATTTGATGAGTGAACTATCAGCCAAATTGGCTTCTCTTGCGAAATCAAGGGATGATCAAAGGAAGGATCTGCAGATCCATAACCCAATTCCACTTCCAATACGCTGCTGCTGTGACTTGCTATGTAAGAGAAGTGTGCCTCCTCCAGCTCTTCAAACAGAAAGGCGGTTTCAAAATGAATGGGCTCATCAAACAGTGGCAGGTATTGCTCCCATCTTAACCTCCTCCCCAGGTAATGAAAGCAGCTAGCATCAATGATTGAATCAGATAATTCTCCTAAGATTCCATTGGGAAATACATCAACATAACATGCTGAAAACCGCACACTTTTCAGCAGAGACTTGATCTGAGTTGCTAACGATTCCTTGT